>CAXMLR010000488.1:0-13638 GCA_964194275.1 uncultured Solirubrobacterales bacterium | reverse complement strand
CGCCTCGCATCTGCGGTCCGACCGGCTCGGTCAGTTCGTCGTCGGCACCGACCTCTACCGCTCGGCGTCACTGGCGCTCGTTCAGCTGCTGATCCTCTACCACCTGGTCACGGCCAAGGCCGCGATCGCCTTGGGTGGCGTCGGCCCCCGCGCGGACGCCGAGGAGACGGCGGAGAAGGAGACGGCGGGAGTCGATTCGTGAGGAGGCGCGGACGGACCGGCGCGAGCCGTCCATGAACGCGCGCCCGGTCATTCTCGGCGTCGTCGGCGACTCGGCCGCCGGCAAGACGACGATCACGCGTGGACTGGTGAGAGCGCTCGGCGAGGATCACGTCGCGCACATCTGCACCGACGACTATCACCGGTACGACCGCCAGCGACGAGCCGAGCTCGGAATCACGCCGTTGCACCCGGAGTGCAACCACCTCGACATCCTCGCCCAGCACCTCACGCATCTGCGCCGCGGCGAGCCGGTCCTGAAGCCCGTCTATCGACACATCGACGGGACCTTCGCCCCCCCGGTGTATGTCAGGCCAGGCCGCTTCACCGTGATCGAGGGGCTGCTCGGGTACTACCTGCCGGAGATGCTCGACGTCTACGACGTCCGGGTCTATCTGAACCCCCCGGAGGATCTACGGCGCAGGTGGAAGGTCCAGCGTGACTGCTCTCGGCGCGGATATACGACCGACCAGGTGCTGGCCGAGCTGGATCGCCGCGAACCAGATTCCGAGGCCTTCATCAGGCCGCAGCGACGCAACGCCGACATGCTGATCAACTTCAAGCCGCCTGAGGCCGACAAGGATCCGACGCACCTCGACGCCGAGCTCACCCTCCGGGACGACCTTCCGCATCCGGACCTGACGCCGTTTATTCAGGATCTGGAAGACGGACTGACGCTGCGCGAGCTGGGCGGCGAACGCCTGCTCTGCATTCCCGGGAGGATGAACCCGGATCACGCGGCAGCGATCGAGGAGGCGATCTGGAAGCGGATGCACTTTGCGACGCATCTGCGGGCGCGACGTCTCGGCGAGTTTACGGTTGGAACCGAGCTCTTTCGCTCCGAATCGCTGGCGCTGGTGCAGCTGCTCATCCTCTACCACCTGGTAACCGCCTCGGCGGCAATCGCGTTGGGTGGAGACGGCGTGCGCAGCGCAGATCGCGCCGTGCGGCCGGGATGGCAGACCGACCCGTTCGTTTCCGCCCAGGACCCGGCCTAGTCGCGATCGCCTTGGCCGGCCGCCGAGATCGACGGCATTATGCCGTTCTTGACCCAGCAACGCACGATGTCACGCATCGAGAGGATGCCGGTCACGTCGGCTCCGTCGATCACGATCACGTGGCGGAACTTCCCGTCGGTCATTGCCTCGGCAGCGCGCTCGAGCGACCAGTCCGCCGCGGCAAAGACGAGGTTTGTGGTGAGGTAGTCGCGGACGATCTCCGCATCAAGGTCGCCGTCCTGTCCGGCCACGATCAGGATGTCCCGCTCGGTGATGATGCCCGGCCCGGGCAGGTCAGGATCGAACACCACCGCAGCACCGACCCCGCCCCGAGTCATGCGGCGGGCGGCCTCACGCAGCGTGTGCGACGGGCCGATGGTCACCACGATTGGATTCATGCCATCGCGCACCAGCATGGGCGTTCTCCTGTGTCTGGGGGTTGGTGTCGAAATCACGGTCCCCGCCCTGAGCTCGGCCGGGACGTGAATCAGCAGGGTCACCGCGGGGGGTTGGCCACGCAGGCTCCGCGGACAACCGCGCAGCCGCCAGTCGGCGCCGTCATCGCGAAGCAGCCACTGCGTGATCGCGTCGGCCACATCCTCTGGGTCGTCGCGCATCACGATCGCCCGTAGCTCCCAGCGCTGCGCCGGTGGATCTACGCAGACCTCGAGACTGCACCATTGGTTCCCACGCAATATCGACCGCGCGCCGGCGACCAGCCGGTCACGGCCGAGCGTGTAAGCGTCGGTCGCGACCATCTCAGCGCCTCCAGCCCGATCTCGCGGCGATTGCAACGATTGCCACAATGGAACTGTAGCAACCGTCAGATCAGCGGCTCGACAGGCGGCGGGTGGCGCCCTGGCGAGCGGGGGTCACGTCATCTCGCGGTGATTGCATCGGCAAGCCCGGCGTCTGTCTTCGCCCGGGCTCAGGCAACCTCGGCCAGATCGCCATCGAACTGCTCCGTCTCGGCACCGGTGATGTGGAGCACCGGAACCCCCAAGCCTCGAAGCTTGCTCGGCAGATCGACACGCAGCCAGCGCGACAGCCGCCACGGCAGCGTGGAGACGATGATCTCGTCGAAGCCCTGGAGGTTGAGCGCGTCCGCGACCGCGGAGAGCGGATTGGCATCGCCCACGTGTCCGGTTACTTCCTTCCCTGCCGCCTCGCTCAGCAACGGGAGCGCCCGGAACAGGCGCTCGCGCGCGGCCTGGCGCCCCGCCACTTCCGGATCGACCACGCGGTGCAGACCCTGCGGAGTGGCCGGGATGACCAGGTGAAAGTCCACCGGACCCTGCACGGCACGGGCCCGCACGGCTGCTAGGAGCGCGGCGTTCGCTGCGGTTCGGTTGGCGACGAGCAGCACACGTGTAGTGGGCATGTGTGACGATTTCCTTGTGTTGATTGTTACGAGCATGCTCGCATGACGCGTGCCCCCAAGCCATCGATATTCACCGCGCTTGCATAGGCAGACTTCGATTTGCTCGTGCTGCTCAGGACGGCGAAATCACGAACTCCCTCCTGTCGATCGCCACCGACGCTTCGGATACGAGCTCACGGCCACTACTGTCCCATCCAAACAGCGTTAGCGAGTCGCCGAGCGCGGAAGTCGACGCTCACGGGTTGGCGATGAGTTTCGGCCCGCTCGACGGTCGGTAGTGAACAAAAGCCGAAGGGACTGGAAATTCAATGAAGAACCGCCTGCTCGACACGGTTGCCGGCGCTAACAAGGTGCGGATTTCGTCCGGGGATCCCTCATGACCGCTCGCCTGGCTCGCCTCGCCGACATCGCCTACCGCCGGCGTGGGCTGACGGTCCTCGCATGGATCGCCGCGTTGATCGTGATCATTCCCGTGGGTGGTGCCCTGAAGGGCAAGTTCCACGCTGACTACTCCACCCCGGGGTCGGAGTCGAGGACCGCGAGCAGCTTAATCGAGCAGCGTTTCGCCGGGTTCTCGGGGAGCACGGTCGACGTCGTTTGGCGCGCCGAGTCAGGCGCCAACAGTCCCGCCACCAAACGTCGGGTGGGCAGCTTCCTCGCTCGAGCCTCAACGCTCAAAGGCGTCGGAGCGCCCGGTGCGGTTCGGGTCTCGCCGGATGGCAAGATCGCCGCCACGACCCTTGAGCTGACCCGCCAGCCGTGGGACATACCCAAGCAGACGGGCAAGGATCTGATCTCGCTGGCCAACGGGGCCAGCGGCAACGGACTCGAGGTGAAGCTCGGTGGTGGGCCGATCCAGGACGCCGAGGGCAGCAACGGTCCGCAGGGCGCCGGCTTCCTCGGTGCAACCATCGTGCTGCTGATCGCCTTCGGCTCGATCGTTGCCGTCGGCCTCCCGCTTGCCGTCGCGCTGTTCGGCCTGGCGATCTCCTCGGCCCTGATCGGTCTGCTCGCCGCGCTCATTGACGTCCCGGACTGGGCGACCGCGATCTCGAGTCTGATGCTGATCGGGGTGGGAGTCGACTACGCGCTGCTCGTGTTGACCCGGTTCCGCAGCGCTCTTGACGACGGCAAGGACACACACGACGCCGTGCTCGAGGCCGTCAGTACGGCCGGGCGCAGCGTGCTGATCGCCGGCTCGACCGTGATCATCGCGATGCTGGGCCTGTTTTTCGTCGGGCTGAGCTACATGTACGGTGTGGCGCTGGCGGCGAGCATCGCGGTGCTGACGGTGATGCTGGCCGCGATCACGCTGCTTCCTGCCTTGCTGAGCTTCGCGGGCCACCGGGTGGACAGCCTGCGTATCCCGTTCCTTGGCCGTCGGCGGGTTCGCAGCGCACCCGGAGAATCCCCGGCGCTTCGCTGGAGCCACCTCGTGCAGCGTCATCCCTGGAGATTCGCGCTCGCCGGCACAGCGTTGCTGCTTGCTCTCGCAGCGCCCACGCTCGGGATGCGCCTCGGTTTTGCTGATGCCGGCAACGACCCACCCGGCAAGATGACACGTCAGGCCTACGACCTCAACACCCAGAGCTTTGGCCCGGGATTCAACGGTCCGCTGCTGATCGTCGCCAAGCTGAGCGGCCCGAACGCCACGCCGAAGCTCGACGCTCTGGTCACCGCAGCCCGCCAGGATCCCAGCGTTACTGCCGTCACGCCGCCGCGGGTCAATCCGGCGGGCGACGCGGCGATCATCACCGTCGTGCCGAGAACGGGACCGCAGTCGGCGGCGACCGACCAGCTCGTCACCCGGCTACGCAACCAGACGATCCCCCGAACCCTGCAGGGATCCGGGATCGAGACGTTCCTCGGCGGCGAGACGGCGACCTTCGACGATCAGAGCACTTTCATTGCCGCGCGGCTGCCCGTGTTCTTCCTGGGGATCATCGCACTCTCGTTCCTGCTCTTGCTCCTCGCCTTCCACTCGCCGTTGATCGCTCTGAAGGCCGGGATCATGAATCTGCTGTCGATCGGGGCGGCCTACGGAGTCATGACGCTCTGCGCAAAGGGCGGATCGGTTGGCAGCGTGATCGGGATCGACCATGAGGTCCCGGTTGCTCCGTTCATGCCCGTGATGATGTTCGCGATCCTGTTCGGCCTCTCCATGGACTACGAGGTGTTCCTGCTCTCGCGGATCCGCGAAGAGTTCCTCAGGCATGGGGACACCCACCGAGCCATCGCGTTCGGGATCGCCAAGACCGCCCGCGTTATCACCGCGGCCGCTGCGATCATGGTCGTGGTCTTCCTCGCGTTCCTCACCGACAACCAGGTGTTCCTGAAACTGATCGGGATCGGACTCGCCACCGCGATCTTCGTCGACGCCACGATCGTCCGCATGGTTCTCGTTCCCGCCGTGATGGAGCTCCTCGGCAGCCGCAACTGGTGGATTCCCCGCTGGCTCGAGAAGCGGCTGCCGCGTCTTGATCTGGAACCGTCCGCGGCCGCGGCGGCCGCGGCGGCCGCGGAGAGCGGGGCGTAACCGCAGGGAGACGCCGCGCGTCGCACTAGGGGGCATGGCGCCGCCGCCGACCGTTTCATGACCCACATCGCGATGCAGGAGGCGGACGACTCGGGCAGCCTCGTCACCTGGGGCGAGCACGTAGCCGACCAGGAGTACGGCGCTGCGCCGGAGTCATAGCCCTAGCTCCCGGAGACCCTGCTTGGGCCGTCTCACGGGTGGCGAGGAGGGGTAACAGAGGAGGATGGCGCGCACCTCAGTACTGCTGGCCGCTCTCACCAGCGAGCCGACGAGCACCTCTGACCTGTACGCGCGGGTCGGTTATCTGGAGCTCACTCGCGTGGGTCTCGTCCCGTATCCGGCGTTCCGCGCCGAGCTCGACAAGCTCGCAGCCGCCGGACTCGCTGACCACACGACGAGCCCCGATGGCTCGACACTTTGGACTCGCGGTGCTAGCTGACTGGCAAGCCAACGGCGACTGGGTACTCGTCTTCTCACCGCGCGGCGGGGGTTAGGTCTGCACCGATTCGGTCAAGGACGGTGGGATCGCCTTGGTAGTTGATTCCGTTGGCCTCGGCGTCGGCGAGCTCGAGTAGGCCGAGCAGGAGCCCGAGCTCGCTGCCGGCGTCGCCGCCCTGGGCGCGGTCATGGCGTTGGCGCTGCTCCCCGCCCACCCGACGACCAGCGATGACGACGCGACAGCGCCGAGAGCATTCCCCTCGCCCGCCTCGGCCGCGGTGTGCAGCTGACCCCCCACCCCAGAGCAGACCGTGAGCAACCAGCAACTAACTACACGCGTGAGCACCGCAGGCTCCGCGGTCGGCCGGGCGACCGGGTTTGAGCTGGCGCGTCGCGGCCAATCCACCGCGGCCAACATCGATTCCGCGCTCGAGCGCAACCGCGCCTTCGCCGCCACCGGCGGCCACCTGGGTGCGGTCGTCTTCCCCAACCTGCGCCTGTTCGTGATCACGTGCATCGATCCGCGCGACAGCCCGCTCTTCGCGCTCGCCGTGATCCACCACACGCAGTGCGGAACCGGCGCGCTCGCCGATGACACATGCCGTCGCTAATTGGCGAGCACGTAAACCAGCCCGTGGGCTTGAGTCACGTACTCGGGGGGAGTATGCTGCGCACATGACCGAAATGACCGATGCCCGGACCCCCGTGCGGGGCTACACACCCACGAAGGACCAGCTGCTGAAACGACTGCGGCGCATCGAGGGGCAGGTGCGCGGGATCCAGAGGATGGTCGAGAACGACCGCTACTGCATCGACATCCTGCAACAGGCCGCGGCCGTGACGGCCGCGATGGACAAGGTTGCGCTCGAGTTGCTGAACGATCATGTCAACCACTGCATGGTCGAGGGCGCGGGTGATGAGGAGCGCCTTAAGGAAATGACGGCCGAGATGATGGGCGCCGTCGGAAGGCTGGTGCGCTAGCGACATGAGTGGCGTACTCAGCACCGTCGGCAACGGCTTCAAGGACGCCTTCCTGATGGCCTGGGAGGTGTGGTGGGCGCTCGTCTTCGGGTTCTTCATCTCCGCCGTCGTCCAGGCCTGGGTCCCGCGCGAGCGGATCCAGAACGCGCTCGCCGGCGAAGGCATCAGGCCGCTGGCCCGGGCGACCGGCCTCGGCGCCGCCTCGTCGTCCTGTTCCTACGCGGCGATCGCCATCGCCAAGAGCCTGTTCCAGAAGGGCGCCTCAGCTAGCGCTGCCCTGGCTTTCCAGTTCGCCTCGACCAACCTCGTATGGGAGCTGGGGCTCGTGCTCTGGGTGCTCATCGGCTGGCAGTTCACGCTGGCCGAGTACATCGGCGGGATCATCATGATCGCCCTCATGGCCGTGCTGCTACGGGCATTCGTGTCCCTGCAGCTTGAGGAGCAGGCTCGGCTGCACGCACAGGACGCCGACACCGGCCATCAACACCACATGGCCGGCGAGAGGATGAGCTGGCGTCAGCGAGTGACCTCGATTTCTGCGTGGTCAGATGTCGCCCACAACTTCCGCGGGGACTGGCAGATGCTGTGGAAGGAGATCCTCACCGGCTTCCTCCTCGCCGGTTTCGTCGCGCAACTCGGCAACGGCTTCTTCAACGGGCTTTTTCTGCAGCACTCCTCCGGCCTCGTTCAGGCCGTCTGGGGCGCTTTCATCGGACCGATCATTGCTGTCCTTTCCTTCGTCTGCTCGGTCGGCAACGTCCCGCTCGCGGCCGTCCTCTGGTCGGGTGGGATCAGTTTTGCGGGAGTGATGGCGTTCATCTTCGCCGACCTCATCGTGCTGCCGATCATCGTCATCTACCGCAAGTACTACGGCGCCAAATTCGCCCTGCGCATCACCACACTCATGTTCGTGACCATGGTCGCCGCCGCCCTGATCGTCGAAGGACTCTTCAGCGCCACCGGACTGATCCCGACTGGCGTCCGCCCCACCCGCGCGGACATCTTCGGCTCCATCCACATCGACTACAAACTCGCGCTCAATCTCCTCGGCCTGATTGCCTTCGTCGCGCTCTTCTGGCTGACCCGACAACGCGGTGCGACCGACCCCGCATGCGGCATGAGGGTCGATCGTCACAAAGCCATCAGCAAAGAGTTCGATGGTGAGACCTTCTACTTCTGCTCTGACCACTGCCTACACGCGTTCGAAGCCAAACCGGCCAGGCACGTCGACGGCGGCGATCGGGTAGTTGAGCAGCGGGTGGCTGAACACGGCGACGCTCGCGCTCACACGCCTGATCACGTCCCCGTCGACCACGAACGTCGGCAGTCCAAAGCTCCCTAGCTCACTATCGGCTCAGCGCGCCGAGGCACGGCGTCGAGCCGATGGCTTTTGGTGGGTCAGCAGGTCATGCGGGCTCAGGTTTGGTTTACGGTCTTGCCGGGTCTAGGCGGGCAAGAGTGTGCTTACGGGGCGGGGTATGGCCCGCGTCGTGCTCGCCCACGTGGGTTTGGACCGTTACAACGAGTTCGTCCTCGTCGACGTCCTCGTCCTTCGGCGATTACTTCGCCACCGCGCTTGCACGTCGGGATCGCGCGGTTGTGCGAGCCGCCGCGACCGCCCGGACGACGCGGGTGCTTGGTGTGCGCGAATATGGCGCTGCCCGATCATGAGACTCCTGCTGGTCGAAGACAATCCGAAGCTGTTGCGGTCTATCCGCCGCGGCCTGGGTGCGGAGGGCTACGCGGTCGATGTCGCGACCGACGGCGAGACCGCGCTGGTCCAGGCCGGCGTGTGGGACTACGACGGGGTGATCCTCGACTTGATGCTGCCGATCCGCGACGGCTTCGACGTGTGTCGAAGCCTGCGCCAGCGCGGTTCGTGGGTGCCCATCCTGATGCTGACTGCGCGGGACGGGGTCGATGATCGGATCATGGGGCTCGACGCCGGTGCCGATGATTACCTCGCCAAGCCATTCGATTTCGGGGAGTTTCTCGCCCGCGTGCGGGCTTTGGTCCGCCGCGCGCCGCAGGAGCGGGCCGCGCGCATCGTCCGCGGCGACCTGGTTCTCGATCCTGCCACGAGAGACGTGCTGCGGGGCGGCGAGGCGATTGAGTTGACCCCCCGTGAGTTCGCCATTCTGGAGTATCTCGCCCGCCGTGCGCCGCAGGTGGTTAGCCGGACGGAGTTGCTCGAGCACGTGTGGGACGCAAATTTCGACGGCTCGACGAACGTGGTCGACGTCCATGTCGGGCGCCTGCGCCACAAACTGCATCGGCCCTCTGACCGAGACAGCGTGATTCAGACCGTGCGCGGGGTCGGCTTCATCCTGGATGTCCCGTCATGAACGCCCCGATCCGGGTCCGGATGACCGCGTGGTACGTGGTCCTGCTGGCCGCGATCATCGCTGCGGTGGGCGCGTTCGTGGTGATCCGGCTGCGGGCCGACCTGACGAACGTGACAGATCGCTCCCTGCGCTCAACCGTGCCGCAGATCGCGGCTGGGTACAGCGTCGAGGGGCTAGTCGAATTTCGCGACAAGTCCAACAGCCTCCTCGCGGGAGAGCGGAACGCAGCGCAGATCCTGTCCGCGGCGGGCACCGTTGTTAGCTCGTCAGGCGACCGCGTGAGCCGCCTGCCGATGCTCGACCAGAAGAGCCTGCAGGTGGCCCTGCGCGGCCGGCTGCCGCTGCTCACCCGGAGCTTCGGCGGCGGCACTCAGTTTCGCGTTGCCGCGGCTGCGGTCGTCCGCCGCGGAAAACGCCAGGTCATCGTTGCGGCGGTCTCGCTCGCGCCGGTGGATCATTCGGTGCACCGCGTTCTGATTCTTCTGCTCCTTGCCCTGCCGGCCGCGTTGGTGGCGACGGCGACCGGGGGCTGGTGGCTGGCGAAGCGAGCCATGCGACCGATCGACCGCATGGTCGGGGCTGCGGAAGGAATCGGACCGACGGACCTCAGCACACGACTAACGGTGCCCGCCAGCCACGACGAGCTGGCTCACCTCGCCACCACCCTGAACGTGATGCTCGACCGCATCTATCACGGCGTGGCCCAGCAGCAGCGCCTCGTAGCCGATACGTCCCATGAGCTGCGCACGCCGCTGGCGGTCATGCGGACCGACATCGACGTCAGCCTGCGCTCAGATGATCTGTCTCCTGCGGCGAGAGAGGTGCTCATGAGTAACCACGAGGAGGTGGACCGGATGATCGCCACAGTTGACGATCTGCTGATCCTCGCCCGGGCCGACGAACGCGGGCTCCGTCTTACCCCAGTGCTCCTCGATCTGCAGGAATTGGCCGGCCGCGCCGTGCAACGGCTCGGACCCCACGCCCATCGCCATAACGTCGAGCTCGCGGCCGATGGCCCCTCCGCCACCGTCCGCGCGGACCCCGCGCGTCTCGATCAAGTGCTGCGAAACCTGATCGACAATGCGATCAAGTTCGGCGCCGGCGGCCGGGTGACCGTGCGCACCTGGAAGACGCCACAGGAGGCGGGCGTGACGGTAGAGGATGATGGTCCAGGCATTCCGCTGGATCTCCTCGACCGCGTGTTCGATCGGTTCTTCCGGGTTGATCCGTCTCGCGACCGCGCGTCCGGTGGCAGCGGTCTGGGCCTCGCGATCGTGCGTGAGCTGATCGTCGCTCACGGCGGGCGGGTCGCGGTCGCCGCTCGGCCCCCGCACGGCAGCGCGTTCACAATCGCGCTGCCGTGCGCGTAGGCGCTCAGGTCTCGCGCAGCAACTCGGTGGGCCGGAGCCTCCGCAGCAATTCCGTTGCCGTGAGCGCCGACGCCAGGGCGGCCAGCACGACGAGGCCGGTCAGCGCCAGCGTGCCGAGAACCGAGATGGTCGCGCTCCGATTGAGAATGAAGAGCGGTTGCAGCACACGAACCAGCAGGTATCCCATGACGGCCCCGATGAGCACTCCGGCGATCAGGCCAAAGCCGGTGACGACAGCGGTTTCGCCGAGGACCAAGGTCCGCAGCTCGCGCGTCTGCAGGCCCTGGGCGCGCAAGGTGACGTATTCCCGCCGGCGTTGAAGCATCAGTCCGAACACGAAGATGGCAATCCCCGCGGCCGCCATCAGCAGCGTGTACAGCGAATCGAGATCCACGAGGCCGCGGACGTTGAGCGCGGTCAAGCTCGACTGGTCTTTGTCGAGACTGGTGCGCGTCGTGTCGATGTTGAGCCGATCATGAGCACCAGGGCCCGCTCGTAGCGACGCCACAGCCACCGCGAGCTCAGCGCTTCCCGATTCCGCAGTCCGAGCCAGGAAGTAGTCAGCCGTGTTCCGACGCGTCGCCGCGGCGTAGAAGTTGAGGTTCGCCACCAGATCGACGCCTTGGGGAAACCCGGGAAAGCGCGTGAACAGTCCGGCGACGCGAGCTTGCACCGGGACCTGATTTGGCGTGCCGCGGGCCAACAGAACCCGGACCCGATCGCCCACGGCAACCTTGAGATCATCGGCGGTCGCCTGCCTGATGAGGACGCCATTTGGCTGGCGCTGCAGCGTCGTCAGCGCGTCTGTCGCGGAGTTGCCGACAAAGAACCGATCGGACAGCGCCGCAACCCGCCCGAAGCTGGCCGGATCGATCGCCGCCAGACTCTTCTGGTCCTCGTTGAACGGGGTCGTCAGCACGGCGTTCTGCAGCTTGAACACAACCGGGGTGGCCGCCGAGACTCCGCGCACAAGAAGCTTGGAGGCGAAACTCGGCGGATGCGGAGCCACACTGAGAACGCTGGGAATCACGCGGACATCCGATCCCACCACAAAGCGCGCATCGGCTGCCTTCGCCGCGTCATAGCTGCTGGTGAAGATGACGAGGCTCGTCCCAAATGCGACGACCAGGCCGACGGCGGCCACACCACCGGCCAAGGACCACGAGCGGCGCCGGATGCTGCGGATCAGGCTGCCCCAAACCGGTGACCCGTAGAGCGGCGCAGCGGCAACGTGCGCGCGTGAGGCCAGCGCATCGAACGCGCGCACGGACAGCAGCCCCCCCGCGATCCACACGCCGACGGGAGCGAGGAGCAGATGGGAAGGCAACGACACCGCGCGGCCCGCGTACACGGAGCCGGCCGGAGCGTCGAACGCCCCCGTTTGCAGGGCCCAGAACTCTGCCCCGGCCGTCGCGGCCAGCAGCAGCAGATCCAGGCGCAGGCGCCGCCACGCCGGGGCCTCGCTCAGCATCATCTCGCTGCGCTCCTGGCTGATCTCCCGTCGCAGCGACCGCCGACCAGGCAGGTAAAGCGCCAGGGCGGTGGTCACCATCCCCACCCCTACGCTGATCAGCGCCGAGACGGCCAACGCGCCGAGTGAGGTCGAGAACAGCGTCGCGGGCCCGAGGATCGCCATGACTGACAGGAGGCCGATCGCGGCTCCCACGACCGACCCGGTGCCCGCCAACGCGAGGGTCCGGTACAGGAGCATCCGCAGCAGATGACCTTGGTCCGCGCCGCGGATCCGAAGAAGCGCCTGCTCGCGTCGCTGCGCCGCGGCGAGGATGCTGCCGGCGTAGGCCGCCAGGAACCCCGCCAGGAGCGCCCCCGGCAAGCCGAGAAAGAGGAACATCCGCTTGGCGACCGCCGCGTCATCACGAGCGACCTGCAGCGTGTTCGAGGCGTTGTCGATGAGGTAGGTCTGGCCGGCGGAGATCTGGCTGACGGTGCGTGCGACAGACCGCGTCTGGAGGAGAGCGGTGCCGGGATCCTCCTGCAGCCGTGACCGGTTTAGCTGAACGTCGAGCTCGACCAGGGGCTGGCTCTTCTTCGCCTGCCCGACCGTTGCCGTCGCCGCCTGGAAGGCCGGAATAATCACGTGCTGGAACGTTGCCGGGTCAACCACGATCGTGTGCGGGAGGTAGAGGAATGCCTCGAGGTCACTCGCCTTGCGGCTGTAGAACAGGGGCTTGGCCTGCGACAAGTCGGTGATCGCGCCAACCGGCACAGCAAGCGGACCCGATCTGCCGGGCAGACGGAGCTGCACGGGCGCGCCCAATCCAACCCCGAGGGCCCGGGCGCTCTCGGCACTAAGTGCCACCGCGCCGGGGCGGAGAGATCCGCTGACGAGCCGCACCGAGGGATAGTGCCGCTGGTAGTGATGATCGAAGCCGAAGACGCGGACCGTGTCCTGAATCGTTCTCCCCGCCGTCGACAGCGAGCCCGGCGGAAGATCGACGAAGGCCAGCGTGTCGGCAGCCGCAACGTCACGGACCGCCCGCACGCGAGCTGCTAGCTGCTCGATCGACGCCGGCGTGGGGGCATTGGCCGGCGCCGGCTCGATGCTCTCACGACTCGATATCCGGCCGAGCAGATTCAGCGGGCGCGTGTCGGTGGGCACCGAGGCCCGGGTCCGATACCCGAGCGTCACCGTTGAGCCGGCGGCGACGGTGCCCAGGTTCAGTCCGAGCTTCGCCAGGCCCGCCGACAGCGGGACGCCGCTCGCCGGGTCACTGAGTTGCCGACCCTTGACTTCGGTGCTCGCCGGCACGTAGCTCAGCGATGGCGGTGGGACGTCGTTGACCACCACCTCATTGGCGGGTACCCGTCCACGGTTGCGGACGGTGAGGATGACCGTCACCTGCTGCCCGGCGGCGACGTGGCCTGCCGGCGCCACCCGCTCGGACAGTTCGAGCCCGCGGCTCGTCGAGGCGCCGACCACTGACTGAAGGTCGATGGCCAGCGGAGCGAGGGCACGCTTGGTCATCGACGCCCCGGAACCATCAATGAAGAACAACACGCTCGAGAACAGCCCCACTCCCAGCGTCACCCCAGCCAGCGCGGCCAGGGTCCGGCGCGGATTGCGCATCAGGTCGCGCCGGACGTAGCTAGCCAGCATGGGAGACGAGCGGGTTTGAGAGCAGTCGCCCGTCGCGCAGCGCCACGGTCCGATCCATGCGGTCTCCCGCGCGCTGGTCATGGGTCACCATCACGATGGTGGTTCCCATGGCCTCCCGCGCGGCGAGCAAGAGGTCGACCACGGCCGTCGAGTTCTCGGCGTCGAGCGAACCCGTCGGCTCGTCGGCAAGGATCAGGCTCGGCTGATGCACGAGAGCGCGAGCCACGCCCACGCGTTGGCGCTGGCCTCCGG
>CAXMLR010000487.1:0-5049 GCA_964194275.1 uncultured Solirubrobacterales bacterium | reverse complement strand
CCTGCAGGCGATCGCGCTGGCCGTCGCCCAACCGGACTGGCCGTAACCGATGCGCGTTCTCGTCATCGACAACTACGACAGCTTCACCTACAACCTCGTCCAGTATCTCGGCGAGCTGGAAGCTGAGGTCGAGGTGGTCCGCAACGATCACGCCACGGTCGAAGATCTCCTGCTGCGCGGGTACGACCGGGTGATCGTCTCCCCGGGGCCGTGCACACCCGACCAGGCCGGGATCTCGCTCGAGGCGGTGCGCCGCTTTCCTCAGGCCGGGATACCGACCCTCGGGGTGTGTCTCGGTCACCAGGCACTCGTGCAGGCCTGGGGTGGGAAGGTCATCCAGCACCAGCCCGTCCACGGAAAGACGACCAAGGTGGAGCACGACGGCCGGACGATCTTCCGCGGCCTGCATGAACCGCTGGAGGTCGGCCGCTATCACTCCCTGGTGGCCGATCCCGCGCTCCCCTCCGTGCTCGAGCAGAGCGCCTTCGGCGGCGACGTGGTGATGGCGGTGCGCCACGTGGACCTGCCCGCGGAGGGGGTTCAGTTCCATCCGGAGTCCGTGCTCACAGAGCAGGGTCGGGAGCTGCTGCAGAACTTTCTCCAGCGCGCGAGATGAGAGCCGGTCAGGACCTGCTGACGCGCTCGATCGACGCGCTCGCCTCGGGCCAGGATCTGAGCGGCGACGATGCCGCCGCGGTGCTGGCGGAGATCATGGCCGGCAACGCCTCGCAGATTCAGATCGCTGGCTTCCTGATCGCGCTGCGCACCAAGGGCGAAACCGTCGCCGAGCTCGCCGGGCTCGCCCGCACGATGCGCTCGCTGGCGGCACGCGTGACGGTTGCGCGGGATGACCTGCTGGACACCGCGGGCACGGGCGGCGGCCGGCGCACGTTCAACGTCTCGACGACCGCCGCGCTGATCGCCGCGGGCGCCGGCTGCACCGTGGCCAAGCACGGCAACCGCTCCGCTACCGGTCTGTCCGGGTCGGCTGACCTGATTGAAGCGCTCGGGGCACGCATCGACCTGTCTCCGGCTGCGGTGGCCCGGTGCATCGAAGAGGTCGGCTTCGGCTTTATGTTCGCCCCCGCCCACCACCAGGCAACTCGTTACGTGGTGCCCGTGCGCGGGGAGCTGGGGGTGCGGACGATCTTCAATTTCCTCGGCCCCCTGACCAACCCGGCGGGCGCGAGCCGGCAGCTGATCGGTGTCTCGGACCCGGCCTACCTGGAGACCATGGCGGGGGCGCTGGCGCTGCTCGGAACCCGGCATGCGCTCCTGGTCAGCGGCGAGGACGGCGTTGACGAGCTAAGCATCTCGGCCCCGACGCGTGTGGTCGAGGTGCTGCACGGTGAGCTGCGGACCTACACCGTGACCCCTGAGGAGGTGTCACTGGCGCGGGCGCCGTCCGACTCGGTGCCCGGAGGGGACCCGCAGGAGAACGCCGTGATCGCCCAGGCGATCCTGGCCGGAGAGGTGGGGCCGTCCCGGGACCTGGCCGTGATGAACGCCGGCGCGGCGATCTATGCGGCCGGGGGGGCGCAGACGCTGCCCGAGGGAGTGGCAACCGCGGCGGAGGCGATCGACTCCGGCCGCGCCGCGAAGGCCCTGGCGCGATTCGTCACGCGCACGCAGGAGCTGGCCGGGACGTGAATCGGCTCGAACCGATTCTGGCCGCCACCCGGAAGGAGGTGGCGCTGCGCCGGCGTGCCATCACCGCGGCCGCGCTCGAGGGCGCGGTGCGCAGCCGCATCGAGGTAGGCGACCGCCGCTCGTTCCTGGAGGCGCTGCGCCGTCCGGGGCTGTCGCTGATCGCCGAGCACAAGCGCCGCTCGCCTTCGGCAGGTCTCATCCGGGAGGGCCTAGAGCTGGCGGATGTGGTCGCCGCCTACGAGCGCGCCGGCGCGGCAGCCCTGTCGATCCTGACCGAACCGAACAGCTTCGGGGGCTCGCTCGCTGACCTGGCCGGCGCGCGGGCGGCCGCGACGCTGCCGATCTTGCGCAAGGACTTCATCGTCGATCCCTACCAGATCATCGAGTCATTCGCCGCCGGCGCGGACGCGATCCTGCTGATCGTGGCGGCCCTGTCCGAGCACAATCTGGCGGAGCTGCATGCACAGGCGCTGGATTTGGGACTGCCCGCGCTGGTGGAGATCCACGACCGCTCCGAGCTGGACCGGGCCGTGGCCGCCGGCGCCCAGGTAATTGGTGTGAACAACCGCGATCTGACCACCCTCCGCGTCGACCCGCAGCGCACCTTCGATTTGCTGCCCGAGCTTCCCCGAGACGTGGTGGTGGTGGCCGAATCCGGCTTCAGCACCCCGGCGGAGCTCGACGCGCTGGCGGCGGCCGGCGTCGATGCCGTGCTGATCGGAGAGGCGCTGATGCGAGCTGCGGACATCGAGGCAGCGTGCCGGACGCTGACCGAGCGAGGCCCCGCGGGGGCAGTCTGACCGGGCCCACCGCCCGGACCAGCCTCCGTCCATGGGGGCCGTCCCTCGCATCCAGCTGATCGCCTCGGTCCTCGGCGGGCTCGTCGTGGCAGCCGTGTTCAGCCGTCCCGTTCAGGCCTCGCGGTAGCCCGCCGACGCGGGACGGGGCGGTGGGTCTGCGTACGATGTGGAGGGTGGTCGTACAGCCTCCGAAGATCAAGTTCTGCGGGATCACCTCCCTCGAAGATGCCGAGCGTGCCCACGCACTGGGAGCCTGGGCGATCGGCCTGAACTTCTGGCCGCATTCCTCGCGCTGCTGTCAGCGCGACGCGGCGGTCGAGATCGCGGCCGCCATGCGGCGGCGGCTCGAGATCGTCGGCGTCTTCGTCAACCCGAAGCTCGAGACCGTTGCCGCGACTGCCGACGAGGTGGGTCTGACCATGCTCCAACTGCACGGCGATGAGGGGCCTGCGTTCTGCGGCGAGGCCGCTCGCCGGACGGGTTGCCGGGTGATCAAGGCGATGCGCGTGCACAGCGGCGCCGAAGTCCAGGCCCTGGCGCCATTCCACACCGACTTTCACCTCCTCGACAGCTACGCCCCGGGGTTGCGCGGGGGCAGCGGCGAGACGTTCTCGTGGGAGCTCGCACGCGGTCACCTGGGGTCGGTACCACTGATTCTCTCCGGAGGTCTGACACCGGACAACGTCGCCCCGGCGATCACCACGGTGCGGCCGTACGCGGTCGACGTGGCCAGCGGAGTCGAGCTCTCTGCGGGCCAAAAGGATTTCCGCAAGCTCGAAGCGTTCGCCGCTGCGGTCAGATCGACGGTGCCCGCCGAGGTGGGCGCGCCGTGAGCGTCGTCGAGCATCGATTCGGGCCCTACGGCGGGCAGTACGTGCCGGAGACGCTGATGCCCGCGCTGAGTGAGCTCGAAGCCGCGTGGCTGGAGGCGAGCGAGGACTCCGCCTTCCGTTCCGAGCTGGACGGCCTGCTGCGTGACTACGTCGGCCGGCCCTCCCCCCTGTATCTCGCTCGTCGGCTGAGCCACGCCGCGGGACACCCCGTGTACCTGAAGCGCGAGGACCTCAATCACACCGGCGCTCACAAGATCAACAACGCGCTCGGCCAGGCACTGCTGGCCCGGCGAATGGGTAAGCAGCGGGTCATCGCTGAGACCGGAGCCGGCCAGCACGGCGTGGCCTCGGCGACCGCGTGTGCGCTTCTCGACCTGGAATGTGTCGTCTACATGGGCACCGAGGACATGCGTCGTCAGAAGCCGAACGTCGAGCGGATGAAGCTGTTGGGGGCCACGGTCGCGCCGGTGGAGACCGGTGCCCGGACGCTCAAGGAGGCTGTGTCCTCGGCCATCCGCGACTGGGTGGCCAACGTCCAGAGCACGCATTACATCATCGGCTCCTGCGTCGGGCCCGCCCCCTACCCAGCGCTGGTTCGGGATCTCCAGCGGGTGATCGGCGATGAGGCCCGCGCGCAGATCCTGGGACAGGCCGGACGGTTGCCGCAGCGCGTGATCGCCTGCGTCGGCGGCGGATCCAACTCAATCGGGATATTCGTCCCCTTCATCGAGGACGAGGTCGTCGAGCTCGTCGGTGTGGAAGCGGCCGGGGCCGGGATCGAGACGGGACGGCACGGCGCTCCCCTCAGCGCGGGAGGTCTCCCGGGGGTTCTGCACGGCGCGTACTCGGCGATCATGCAGGATGAGGATGGACAGATCCTGGAGGCGCACTCGATCTCTGCCGGCCTCGACTATCCGGGCAGCGGCCCCCAGCACGCCTGGCTGCGGGACACCGGGCGCGCGCGTTACGTCGCCATTACCGACATCCAGGCCCTCGATGCGTTCTCGCTCACCGCTCGGCTGGAAGGGATCGTTCCGGCGCTCGAGAGCTCTCACGCGATCGCCTGGGCGCTGGCCAATCCGGACAGCGAGATAGACCTGGTGTGCCTCTCCGGTCGCGGGGACAAGGACCTCGCGGAGGCGCTCGAGTACGGACGCCAGAGTCCGCCGCAGTGAGCGGAACCGAGACGATCGCGGCCGCGTTCGCGACGGCGAAGAGCGACGGCCGGGCGGCTCTGATGCCGTACCTGATGGGCGGATTCCCGGACCTCGAGACTTCTCGCCGGATCGGCAGCGCTTACGCCGAACAGGGAGCCGACGTCGTCGAGCTGGGCATCCCGTTCTCGGATCCGCTGGCCGACGGACCAGTGATCCACAACGCAGGAGCCCAGGCGCTGGCCGCGGGCGCCCACCTGCACACCGTGCTCGACGTGGGCCGCTCGCTGGCTGAGCAGGTCCCAGTCGTGGTCATGTGCTATTCCAACGTGATCTTCGCCCGCGGCCTCGAGCGGTTCGCGGATGAGCTGGTCGCGGCCGGTGCGAGTGGCCTGATCGTTCCTGATCTACCGCTTGAGGAAGCGGCCGCCGCGTTACGGGCGTGCGACGCGCGCGGCCTGGCCCTGGTGCCGCTGGTCGCTCCCACGACCCCCGAGGAGCGGCTGCGGAGGATCGGTGCTCACGCGCGCGGCTTTCTCTACACGGTTTCAGTGACCGGAACCACCGGCGAACGGGCGGACCTCGACGGCGGGCTCGCCGCGGTGCTGGCGC
>CAXMLR010000486.1:0-3686 GCA_964194275.1 uncultured Solirubrobacterales bacterium | reverse complement strand
CAGGCGGCCTCGCTGGAGGTGATCGACCGTGCGGCCCGGGGCGTGGAGGAGGCGGTGGCCGGCGCAGAGGTGGTGTTCGTGGCCGTGCCCGTCGGCGCGCTGGCCGAGACGATCGAGGCCGCGCTGCGATTTGCGCCCGCCGACTGCGTGATCACCGATGTCGGCTCGACCAAGCGCGCCGTTGTCGCCACCCACGAGGACCCCCGGTTCGTCGGCGGACATCCGCTGGCCGGCGCCGAGACCTCGGGCGTCGAGCACGCGCGGGCTGACCTGTTCGAAGGGGCGACCTGGTACCTGACTCCGACCGCGAGCACGAGCGGAGTCCTCTTCGAGCGTCTGCACCGCCTGCTCTACGCGATCGGAGCCCGTCCCTGCGCGATCGACGCCGAGACTCACGACAGGATGCTGGCCAGCGTTTCTCACCTCCCGCACGTGCTGGCCAACGTGCTCGTCGCCTCGGCCGCCGGAACGCTCGGTGGGGAGGGCGAGCGGCTGCCCGCTACCGGACCGAGCTTCCGGGACGCGACCCGGGTCGCCGGAGCTCCGAGCGAGATCTGGACGGATATCTATCTCTCCAACCGGGATGCCCTGGCGGCCGAGATCGACGCCGCGATCGTACGGCTTCAGGACGTGCGAGAGGCGCTGCATGACGCCGACGCGCGGCGGCTGACCCTCTGGAACGACGCCGCCGCGCAGGACCGGCGACGGTTGCTGGAAGCGGGTCTGACGGGCGGTCCGTTGATTGAGCTGCGCGCGGCGGTGCCCAACCGCCCCGGAGTGATCGCCCAGCTGGCGCTCGAGCTCGGGCGGGCCGGGGTGAACATCGCCGACATGGCCCTCTACCCTGCCCCGGATATGAGCGAAGGCGTCGTCGCACTGTGGGTGGGGGGAGAGGACGATGCCGCTCGGGCGCAGGAGCTGATCGGGAACCTCGGCTTTCCGGTGGCCCGCGCATGAGGGCCTCCGGGCTCCCGCGATGAACGTTCGCTTCGAGCCCTCGGGCCCCCTGCGGGGACAGCTGCGCGTGGCCGGCGACAAATCCGTCTCGCACCGCGCGGCGATCCTCGGGGCGATGGCCTCCGAGCCGGTGCTGATCCGCAACTACCTCGGCGCGGCCGACACCGGCTCGACCCTGTCGGCGTTACGCGAGCTGGGCGTGATCGTCCAGGAGCAGGGCGACGAGGTGCTGATCCGCGGGTGCGGACTGCGCAACGCTCAGGTTCCCTCCGGTCCCATCGACGTCGGCAACGCGGGCACCCTGATGCGTCTGCTGCCCGGCTGGCTCGCATTCCAGCTCGATGCGACGTTCATCCTCGACGGCGACAGCTCGATCCGCCGGCGACCGATCGATCGCGTCGCCGAGCCGCTGCGCCTGATGGGCGCCCAGATCGAGGCCACCGATGGTCGCTATCCGCCGTTCACGCTCCACGGTACGGCGCTTCAGGGAATCGAATACGAGCTTCCGATCGCCAGCGCTCAGGTCAAATCGTGCGTGCTGCTGGCTGGCCTGGTCACCGAGGACACGACGGTGATCGAGCCGGTGCCCACGCGTGATCACACTGAGCGGATGCTGCTCGCGGCGGGCGCCCCGGTGCAGCGCAGCGGTGACGCGGTGGCTGGATACCGGACCAGCGTCGGCAACGCCGACGAGCTGGAATTGGAGACGATCGACGTGCCCGGGGACCTGTCCTCGGCGGCGTTCCTGATCACGGCCGGGGTCCTGGTCTCCGGCTCGCGCCTGGTGCTGGAGGGAGTCGGGGTCAACTGGACCCGTGCCGGCTTCCTGCGGATCCTTGAGCGGATGGGGGCGATCGTGCTCGGAGAGCTCGAACCGGTGGGGGAGTTCGGCACCGGCGAGCCGGTGGCGGACCTCGACGTCCGCAGTGCCCCGATCGAAGGGACGACGGTCGAGCCCCACGAGGTGCCACTGGCCATCGACGAGCTCCCGTTGGTCGCGCTGGTGGGCTGTTTCGCCGAAGGCGAGACCGCGGTCCGCGGTGCCGCCGAGCTACGGGTCAAGGAGTCTGACCGGATCGCCACCGTGGTCGAGGGTTTGCGCGGTCTCGGCGGCGACATCGAGGCGACCGAGGACGGCTTCGTCGTCCGAGGCACCGGTGGGCTGCGCGGTGGGCAGATCGACGCCCACGGCGATCACCGGCTCGCGCTCCTGGGCGCGGTGGCAGGCCTCGCCTCCCAGGAGGGCGTGGAAGTAGTGGGAATGGACGCGGCGGCGGTGTCCTATCCCGGCTTCACCGATGACATCAAGCAGCTGGTGGCCTAGTGGGTCGCGCCGAACATTCCAGCGGGGCGCACTAGATGGTGGTGGCGATCGACGGGCCGGCCGGGGCGGGCAAGTCGAGCGTGGCGCGGGCGGTGGCTGCAGAGCTTGGCTTCACCTACCTGGACTCAGGCGCGATGTACCGATGCGTGGCGCTGGCCGCACTGCGGGCCGGCGCCGAGCCGGCGGACGTCGCCGCCTCGGTGGCGATCGAGCTCGGTGAAGGAGTGCTGCTCGACGGGGAGGACGTGAGCGGGGATATCCGGACGCGGGAGGTGTCCGAGGCCGCGTCTCGCGCGGCCGGCCAACCCGCCGTGCGGGAGGCGATGGTCGACCGGCAGCGCTGGATGCTGAGTGATGGCGACTGGGTCGCGGAGGGTCGGGACATCGGTACCGTGGTGGCCCCGGAGGCCGAACTGAAGGTGTTCCTGACCGCCGATCCGCTGGCCCGGGCCCAGCGGCGCGCGGCCGAGCTCGGTGCGGACCCAGCAGTAGTCCTGGCCGAGCAGCAGATCCGTGACCAGCGTGACAGCACGCGCGAGCTCTCGCCACTCGCGTCTGCTCCGGACGCGACGGTGATCGACACCACCGATATGAGCCTGGACGAGGTGGTGGCGACGGTGGCCTCGCTCGCTCGCGCGCAGCGACTAGCCTCGACAGACCAATGAAAGTGGCAATCGTCGGATATCCGAACGTTGGCAAGTCCTCTCTGGTGAACCGTCTCACCGGATCACGGGAGGCCGTCGTGCATGAGCGCGCGGGGGTCACGCGCGACCGCAAGGAGCTGCAGACCGACTGGAACGGACGGCCGCTGACGCTGATTGACACGGGCGGCGTGGACCTCGAGGACAGCGATGAGCTGGCGCGGCAGATCCAGTCCCAGGCCCGCGCGGCGCTCGCCGATGCGGTGGTGGTGGTGCTCGTCGTCGATGCTCGCGCTGGACTTCGGCCGGGCGACCAGGAGATGGCCGACCTGCTGCGTCGGGGAAAGTTGCCGATCGTGGTGGCGGCCAACAAGGTCGACACGGCTCCAGACATGCCGCTGGCCGCGGAGTTTCACTCGCTCGGGTTCGGCGAGCCGGTCGCCGTGTCCGCCGCCCAGGGCCTCGGCATCGGCGACCTGCTCGACCGGATCGTCGAGCTCGGGCCCGAGCATGACGACGAGGCCGAGTCCGACGACGCCATCCGCTTGGCGCTGATCGGCCGTCCCAACGTCGGCAAGTCTTCGCTCGTCAATCGCTTCCTGGGTGCCGAGCGGGTCATCGTCTCGCCCGTCGCGGGCACCACCCGGGATGCCATCGACCTGCCGATGAGCTTCGAGGGCCAGGCGCTCATCCTGGTCGACACCGCCGGCCTGCGACGCCAGGCCAAGGTTGGCGAGTCGGTCGAGTACTACACCGCCCTGCGC
>CAXMLR010000485.1:0-4710 GCA_964194275.1 uncultured Solirubrobacterales bacterium | reverse complement strand
CTCGGAAAGTGTCCGGCGAGACCGGCTTGTTTGATGACGAAGCCACGTGAAAACGTCCTCCTCCTTGGTGCACTGGGATCCTAGGGGCCCGAGTGGGAGCATGCGCAGCACGACGCGTGTGCGGCTAGCGCAGTCCAGCCGCAGCGCACACGCCGCGCTCGCATTCCGCCCGCGGGTCCCTGGCGCTCTGATCCTCCTCCGGGCTGCCTGGCTCATCGTCGATTCGGCGCACGACGCGCCGCCGCGAGCAGCGGGTCGCCCGAGCGATCGTCGAGTCAGCGCAACGTCTCGCGGCTTCTTGTTCTGATACGCGCTGCACGACCTCGCGCAGCGCCCCTTGCTAGCGCTCTGCGCCGACTACCACCTCCCCGGTGCGGGGTAGATGCTTCCAGCCCGAGCGTGCGCCTTTCAGAGCGCTGACAGTCGACTCGATGATCACGAGGTACATAAGCTGGCGGTAGACGAACTGTTGCAATGGCAATGCCCATAGAGGGCGCAACGATTCGCGGTCGAGCTTGAACCCGTATACGGCGATCAGCAGCTGCAGGACGTTGAACGCTCCCCAGATGATGAGCGTGCGTGTTGCGCTGGTGAAGACGAGGCCGTAGGCAGAGAACAGGTCGATCAGCGGCGCGACCGCCGGCAGCGCGATCTGGAACAGCAGCATGTACGGCAGCGCGCGGCGACCGATCCGCCGTTGGCGGGGGTCGCGCGAGAGAACCGCGCCGCGGTGCTTGAAGACGGCTTGCATGGTGCCGAACGACCAGCGGTAGCGCTGGCGCCAGAGCGCAGTCAGGGTCGAGGGCGCCTCCGTCCAGGCGCGGGCGTCCTCGGCGTAGACGACGCGGCGACCGGTGCGGCCGAGCGCGAGCGTGAGGTCAGTGTCCTCGGCGAGCGTATCGCCGGGCACGCCCCCCGCTTCGAGGAGGTTGCTGCGCCGGAAGGCTCCGACGGCGCCGGGCACGGTGGGCGTCATTTGCAGGACGTGGTACATGCGTCGGTCGAGGTTGAAGCCGATCACGTATTCGATGTGCTGCCAGCGTCCGAGCATCCCGCCGCGGTTGCCGACCTTCGTGTTGCCCGAGACCGCCGCCACCTCCTGGTCAGCCAGGGGCTGGACGAGCTGGTGCAGGGTGCCGGGTTCGAACAGAGTGTCGCCGTCCACCATCACCACCACCTCGGAGTCCGTCAGTTCTACGCCCGTGTTGAGCGCTGCGGCCTTGCCGGCGTTGTCCTGGCGCACGAGGCGCACTTGGTCGAGCTCGAGCGCGGCGACGATCTCCGCCGTGCCATCGGTCGAGCCGTCGTCGACGACGACCACGTCAAAGCGCGGGTACTCGCTGGCAACGAGCGAGCGCACCGCCCGCTCAATCCCAACCGCCTCGTTGAAAGCAGGCACGACGATCGCCACCGACGGCAAGTAGTCAACCGCGCCTAGCCCGCGGGTGGTGCGGACGTGGTGGGTGGCGAGCGCGAACAACAACAGCGCCCGAAGCCCCACCAGCGCGCCGATCACCAACAAGATCACCGATAGCACGCCGGTAAGCGCGTACGCCACGCGCACGCTGAGCACAAAGATCCCGCCACGGGTCCGTGACCAGCCCTCCGCGACGGGCTCGGTTACTGCGGGCGCGAGCCCTGCGAGCTGCGAGACGGTCACGAACCGAAACCCTCGCGCGCGCAGCCTCGCGATCAGCTGCGGGAGGGCCGTGACGGTCTGCGAGCGGTTCCCGCCGCCGTCATGAAGCATCACGATCCCGCCGGTCGCCCCCGGCGGGCTCGCGTCGCGGAGGATCGAGGCGACGCCCGGGCGCTGCCAGTCCTGAGAATCGTAGTTCGCGAGCACGATGTAGTAGCGGTCACCCGCGACCCGCGCGAGGACGCGCTCGTCAAGCGGCGTGACCGCGTCGGTAGTCGCCGAGTACGGGGGCCGTAGCAGCCGCGCGTAGTGACCCGTGATACCGGCGATCACTGCCTCGGTCAGCCCGATCTGCGTCCGCCGCTCCCACAACGGAACCCCCGACAGCAGCACGTGCGTAAACGTGTGGTTGCCGATCTCATCCCCGTCGCGCACCAGCTGGCGCACGATGTTCGGATAGCGCGCAGCTTGGCTGCCGATCACAAAGAACGTCCCCGGGACGCCTGCCGCGCGCAGCTCACCGGCGATCCGCTCAGACCAGCGCGGGTCCGGTCCATCGTCGAACGTCAATGCCACACGGCGTCCAGGCGGCGGCTGGGGCGAGATCAGCTGCTCACCGCGCGCGACCAGAATCGGTCGTGAACTCGACAGCGGCGCCGTGGACCCCTGAGCCCCCGAGGGCTCGGCGCTCGCGCCGATCGTGTGCGTCGCAAACCCCTGAAACGCGAGCACCACCAGCCCCACCAGCAGGCACAAGCCAAACAGCCGCCAGTGCCCGGGAGGACTCCAGATCCGCGCCGGCACCCGCGCACGGCCCGCACCCGGCAATCGCGGACGGCGCGAGACGCCAGGCGGGCGAGGTCCCTTCCTACCCCGCGTTGCCATGGCCGAAGCCGTGCGCGACGGTGCGGCCAGGTCTGGAGCCGGGATGGCCCGGCGAGCTAGTCGTCGTGGTTGGCCCGACCCGTCCAGGCGCCGAGCCGGATCGACCGGGCGCCGATGTCTTCGTGTGCCCCGGCGTCGCCAGCTTGCGGGTCTGACCAGGAGCGCCCGTGCCGCCGTGGGCGCTCGTCGAAGCCGGGGTCTGTGCCGGGCGGCCACCTCGCCGCGAGGAGCCCGACCGATGGTGCCGCGTAACGCCGCGCGCGCTCAATCCCGCCCGGTGTCCGGGCGAGGCGCCATGGCTGCCCGCACCAGCCCTCCGAGCCGTGCGCGGCCGAAGGGACACCCCGGCGGCGGTCAACCGCAGTGGTTCCGCGGGCGCCAGATCCAACGCACTCGGCTGCTGCACGCGCGGCAGAGCACCAAGCGGCGACGGCGCCTGTCCGGCCAGCGCGCGGCCAAGCGGAACCTCGCCAGCCGGAAGGATCCCCAAGCCGGCCAGCACCAGCCCAGCCAGCCACAGCAGAAGAAGAATCGCGAAAGCCCGGCCGCCCAGGGCCAGCGCGCGCATCCGCCTACCCGAAGGGTCAACCAGAACCGGAGCCGGTGCCAGTGCCATCCGCCGGCCTCGAAGATCGACTATCTCAGCCATGTCTTACAAGCCAGGCTATCCAATGCCCGATCCAGCCGGGCCGGGACGTAAAACCCAAACACCGGGTGGCGCCCGCCCCAGGGGACCGGCGACCTTCGCCATCCCCGCGGGTCATCCCAGGCAGGCGGAACCAGTCGGGAGGGGTGAGCGCACGTGGGCCGGTGGCGGTGGCGAAGCGGCTGGTGGCGCGCTCAGCGTCTCCTACCGCCGCGTCGATCCCACAGCCACCTCAGGGTCAGGAACTCGAGAATTCGCTTGAACATCGGCTCTCCTATTTGTTTCTCTGCAGCCCGACCGTCAGGCCCGGGCCGTCGCCCACATGCAGTCTGCCCCGTCCTCGCCAGTTCTACGCCTCTCCGGCGACTCGTGGCACCGGTCGGCACTCCTGATCCACCGTCCGCGGGCGCGGACTAAGCAAATGCACGGCGCGCTCGCCCCAAGCCTGCATTCCCCCGCTGCGAGAGAGGCGAGATCGTCAGTACAGCGTGAGGTAGCGCTTCCACTCCCAGTCGGAGACGGCGTTGTGGAAATCGTCCCACTCTGCGCGCTTGAAGTCGGCGTATGCGCTGTGAAGGTCAGCGCCGAAGACTTCGCGGGCGAGCGGGTCGGCAGCGAATGCGTCGATTGCCTCTTGGAGGGTTCTCGGGAGGAGGTTCACCCCGAGCTGGGAGATCTGGGCTTCTGACTGGGTGTACATGTCGAGATCGATCGGCGGACCTGGGTCAGCGCCGGAGTCGATCGCCTCGAGGCCGGCCGCCAACACAAGCGCAGCACCCAGATAGGCGTTGACCGAGGCGTCGACGGCGCGCAGCTCGACGCGAGGCGACTTGCTTGGAACGCGCAACATGTGGGTGCGGTTGTTGCGCCCGTAGGAGATGAACACGGGGGCCCAGGTCGAGCCGCTCATCGACCCTTGCTTGACCAACCGCTTGTACGAGTTCACGGTGGGACAGGTGACGGCAACGATCGCGGAGGCGTGACGAAGGACGCCGGCGAGAAACTGATAGCCAAGCTCGCCGACGCCGGCTCCGTAGCGATCCTCGCCGTCCGGCGCGAACAGATTCGCCCCAGTCTCGGCTGACGCAAGCGACATGTTGAAATGCGCCCCACCGCCAGTCTTGTGCGACCAGGGTTTGGGCATGAAAGTAGCCTCGTAGCCGCGGGCGCGCGCGATCTCCTTGGCCATCATCCGGAACAGCATGAAGCGATCGGCCATCCCGATCGCATCGCTGTATGAGAAGTCGAACTCGTATTGGCCGTTGCCATCCTCGTGGTCGAAGGAGTGGACGTTCCAGCCCATCGCGTTCATATGGCCAACCATCTCGTCGAGGAAGTCAAGCGACTCGAGCATCCCGATCGCGTCGTAACAAGGTTTGTCGAGCACGTCACGCGGGTTCCAGGTCAACGGACGCCCGTGTTCGTCAATGCGGACGACGTAGAACTCGGTCTCAATGCCGAGGTTGAACGTGAAACCGCGTTCGCGCGCGCGGGCGACCTGACGGGACAGCACGGTGCGCGAGCACATCGGATACGGCTC
>CAXMLR010000484.1:0-1731 GCA_964194275.1 uncultured Solirubrobacterales bacterium | reverse complement strand
GGATCAGGATCCCGTCGAACTCACCGATCTCCTCGGACAGCCGCTCGCGACTCCACCCCGCTCCGAGCTCAACGTCGAAGTGCTCCTGGAGCAGGTCGATCCCGGATTGTCCGATCTTCTCGGCCACCAGCACGCGAGCCTGACCGTGACCGTTGGCCGCGCTCATCGGGTCCGCTCCAGCACCCAGTCGATGCAGGCGGTCAGGGCCTTCACGTCAGCGGGGTCGGTGGCCGGGAACATCGCCACCCGGAGCTGGTTCGCACCCAGCTTGCGGTACGGCTCGACGTCGACGATCCCGTTGGCCCGCAGCGTTGCCGCCAGCTCGCCGGCGTCGACCTCGTCGCTGAGGTCGATCGTCCCGACGACGAGCGAGCGCTGAGCCGGGTCAGAGACAAACGGTGTGGCGTGCTCGTGCGCCTGCGCCCATCCGTACAGGTGCTCCGAGGATTCTCGGGTGCGGGCGACCATCGCTTCGAGGCCGCCCTGCGCGAGCATCCAGCTGAGCTGATCGCGGAGCAGGAACAGCGTGGCGATCGCCGGCGTGTTGTACGTCTGCTCCTTGCGGGAGTTCTCGAGCGCGGTGCCCAGCGACAGGAAATCGGGAATCCAGCGTGCCCCGCCGGTCGAAGGGCGCTCGCGCTCGATCTGCTCGACGCGTTCGATCGCCGCCGGGCTCAGCAGGGCCAGCCACAGTCCGCCGTCGGAGGCGAAGCCCTTCTGCGGAGCGAAGTAGTACGCGTCAGCCTGGGCCACGTCCACCGGCAGTCCCGCGGCGCCGGAGGTGGCGTCGATCAGCACCAGCGCGCCGCCGGCATCGGCTGGGCGCTGCACCGGGACCATCACTCCGGTCGAGGTCTCGTTGTGCGCCCAGGCGAGCACGTCGGCCGCCGAATCGGCCCGTGGCGCTGGGGCGCTGCCGGCGGGCGCCTCGACGATGATCGGGTCGGCCAGGAACGGCGCCGAGCGTGTGCAAGCGGCGAACTTGGACGAGAACTCGCCGTAGGTCAGGTGCAGCGCTCGCTCGCGGACCAGGCAGCAGGTGGCCACGTCCCAGAACGCCGTGGTTCCCCCGTTGCCGAGCACGACCTCATAGCCGTCGGGCGCCATGAACAAATCGCTCAGACCTGCGCGCACGCTGGCCACGAGCTCCTTGATCGGCTTCTGCCGATGCGATGTGCCCATCAGCCTCGCGCCCGTGTCGGCGAGATTCAGCAGTTGCTCGGGTCGCAGGCGGGAGGGCCCAGAGCCGAATCTGCCATCCGCGGGCTTCAGCTCGTGCGGTATCTGCAGGAGGGTTGAGGTCTGGGTCATGCTCGCTCCTCGAAGTTAGCGGGATCTACATGCCCAGGCGCGCGGCTGGTGAGAACGCCATCGCTTCCCGGTGGTGTTGCTCCACCCGATCGCGCCAGTCACGACGGCTCGGTCGATTCTACCGACCGGCGTACTTGTTCGAGTGCTTGCGCTGCCGCAGCCCGGATCGGCCGGGCGAGCAACGCCGGACGCGCAGCGGGGACCCTACTCGTGGAAAGACGTGTCGATCCAGTCCATCTGCGAGCGCAGCTCTTTGCCCACCACCTCGACCTGCTTGCCCGCCTGCTCGGCGCGCATGCGCTTGAAGTTCTCCTGGCCGGCACGGTTCTCGGCGATCCACTCGCGGGCGAAGTCGCCGGACTGGATCTCGCCGAGAATCTCCCTCATCGCCTTGCGGGTCTCCTCGCTGATCACGCGCTT
>CAXMLR010000483.1:0-2335 GCA_964194275.1 uncultured Solirubrobacterales bacterium | reverse complement strand
GGGCTTGGACATCCCATAACCGAGCGTCGAGGAGGCCGAGTGATCGGTAAGGGCCGTGAATCCGCCGCTCGACAGCGCCGCGCACGCGTGACCACTGGCTCACTGCGACGTCGCCACTTCTCGGGCGGGTACACCCTGAACGCGAGCCCCGGGGTGCACATCCTGCAGAACCACGGCACCAGCCCCGATATTCGCGCCGGCACCAATCGTGTTGTTGTTGACGATCGTCGCGCCCATCCCGATAAAGACGCCATCTTCAATTCTCGAGTTCCCGCCGATGTTCGCTCCCGGGTTCACGGTCACGAACGCGCCGATCTTCACGTGGTGCCCGACAAGCGAGCCTCGGGAGACGATCGTGTGATCGCCGATCACGGTGCGCGCGCCCACGACGCTCAGAGGCCCGAGCGTCGTGCCTGAACCCAGCCGCGCATCCGCCGCAATGCAAACGGTTGGATGGGCGATCGTCAGTCCGCGCCAGCCGTATCTGGCGAGCACGTTCCAGCGCGCGCGGCGATCGCCTCCGAGCCCGAGAACCGCAAAGGCGCCGACGGTATCGGCCTGCAGCCCGAACACTCGAACACCATCGATGACCGCCCCGACCCGACCTGGGTCGAGCATCTGGATCAGGCCGACCACCCGCGCACCCGACGCACGCGCCCAGTCCGCGATCTCCGCAGCAAAGCTGCCAGTACCGGCAACGAAGACATCATCTCCGGTCATTGCATCGCGGTTCCATCAAGTTCATAAGCGGCCACTCGACCCGGTAGAGCGTACGCATATTCGCAGGCCTTGCTCGATCGAGCGATCCGTAAACGGGCTCGCCGCCAGGTTGCTCGAGCGGAAACATGAGCCTTACCGCGGGGCGGCGCTTCGGTTCTCAGACGCCGACCGGCGCAAGCCCACTGCCCTGCTCCACCGTCGGTACGCGTCTGTCGTTACCGCGGCTCCGCAACCTCCATTCAACCGAAAGGAGGCGCCACCCGATCCGGCGTCTCGTCCGCTTCAGGGGCCACATCAGTTAAATGCCCCGCCAATCGCTGGCTGGGCTTTAGAGACACCCCTGGTGACCTCATCTGGACATCCCGTGACCCATCCCGGGACATCCAGATGACCCTCCTACATCTATTTATTTATCATCCGCAGCCGGTGTTGAACCCGCAGCTGGAGCACGTGTAGCAGCTACCCGTGCGCTGCATCATCCCGCCGCACTGCTGGCAGGCCGGACCCAGATCCAGTCCACGGCTGATCGCCGGGACTACCGGCGGAGAGTCTGTGAACGCGGCTGCGGCCGGCTGGGCGACGACTTTGCCGCCATTGGCACCGTTGCCCTCGCCGCCCGCGCTGCCTGACGGCGGGACCGGGCCGGCGGTATCACCCGAGTGCGACATCAGCGCGTCCTGAGCCGCCTTGCGTGCCCTCACCTCTGGGGTAAGGATCCCGAGCTCCTCCTGGAGGTCGACGTCCAAGAACCGAGAGGCGAGCCAGCGCATGATGTAGTCCGGCATCGACTTGGCGAACGGGATCTCAGGATTTGTCGTCATCCCCTCGGGCTCGAAGCGCATATAGCTGAACTTGCGCACCAGCGTCTCGAGCGGCACCCCGTACTGCAGCGAGATCGAGATCGCCGTGGCGAACGAGTTCATCATCCCGCGCAGAGTCGACCCCTCCTTGCCGATATCGGTGAGGAAGATCTCGCCGATCGTTCCATCCTCGTACTTCCCGGCGGTGATGTAGCCCTCGTGGCCGCCGAGCGAGAACTTGTGCGTGATCGACTGACGCTCCCGCGGCATCCGCCGGCGCTTGGGCGGCGCCTTGGCCAGCGCCTCGTCTACGGCCGTCTGGATGTCAGCTTCGCTCGGGCCGGCTACGGGCCTCTGCATCTGGGCGTCGGTCCGCAGCGCCTGCGCGGTCTTCGAACCGTCGCGATAGATCGCCAGCGCCTTGACTCCGATGTGCCAGGCCTGGAGGTAGGCGTCGGCGATGTCTTCCACGGTCGCCGTCTCAGGCAGGTTGACCGTTTTGGAGATCGCACCGCTGAGGAACGGCTGAACCGCGCCCATCATCTTGATGTGGCCCATATGGGAGATCGCGCGCTCGCCGACGGCGACGTCGAACACCGGCAGGTGCGCGTCGGCCAGCTCCGGCGCGCCGATGATCGTCCCGTGCTCGTTGACGTAGGCCACGATCTGCTCAATCTGCTCATCGCTGTAGCCGAGCGTCTGCAGCGCCAACGGCACCGTGCGGTTGACGATCGTCATCTGACCTCCGCCGACGAGCTCCTTGAACTTGACCAGCGAGAAGTCTGGCTCCACGCCGGTGGTGTCGCAATCCATCA
>CAXMLR010000482.1:0-1697 GCA_964194275.1 uncultured Solirubrobacterales bacterium | reverse complement strand
TGGCTTTCCCGAACCGACCATCGGCGGGTCGGTACCGGAGGTGGAACCCGGTCCGATCGCGGCCTGAGGTACCCGAGATAGAAAGATGGCCCGTCGATGGCGCCCGCCTGAAGACGCCGAGCTGGCTCGACTCTACGCGGCTGGGATTCGCCTGGACGTGATCGCCGATCGCCTTGGGCGTTCGGCGGATGCGCTGACCGCCAGGAGCAGGCACCTGGGTCTCGAGGCTCGCCGGGGAGCGGTCCTTTGGTCCGCCGGCCACGATGCGTTGCTTGAAGCGGCGACGGGGTCTGGGATACCGGCGACGTCTGTGGCTCGGCAGCTGGGAAAGTCGGTCGATCAGGTCCGCCGCCGACGCGGCCAACTTCTCGGAGTACGGCGCCCCGCTCGGCCATACCTGTCATGGGAGGACGAAGCCATCCTCGCCGCTTGGGCGCGCCGGCAGGACGTGGGCGAACTCGCGCGCCGGCTTGGCCGCTCGCCCGACGCGGTCAGGCTCCGCGCCCGCGTCCTCGGCGTGCACCGCCCGCGCACCCGGGCACGCTGGACCCAGCTCGAGGATCAAACCCTGCGCACGGCCTACTCGGCCGGACTGAGCTGCAGCGAGATCAGCGATTCACGCTTGCCGACGCGCAGCATCGGCGCTCTCACGGCACGGGCGCGCAAGCTCGGCCTCGCCAATTACGCTCGCCGCTGGACGGACATCGAGGACCGGAAGCTGGAACTGCTGATCGGCGCAGACCTGCCGCTCGACCAGATCGCGATCAACTTGACCCGCACCCCCGAGGCGATCCGCCAGCGCTTGCGCAAGCTCGGCCGCAGACCCCCCGACGCGCGACCCCATCGCCGCAGCCGAGAGCGCTGGACTTCCGCCGAAGATGACCTGCTGCGCCAGAACCGGGGCGCGCATCCAAGCCTGCTTTCGAGCGCTCTGGGACGTTCTGATCTCGCCGTACGCCGTCGCCAGGCGGCGCTCGGCCTGCGCTCGAACCGCCGTTCTCCACACCACGGACCCGTCCCCACGAGGTCGTTCGCGCCCGCTCAGGATCGGCTTCTAGAACGCGAGCTCGAGCTGAGCAGCGGCGGCCAGGGCAAACGGCTGCTCGCCCTGTCCGCCCGTCTCGGATACCGGCCAGGCGAGCTCCGGCGACGCCTGAGCGAACTCCGAGCCCCCGCAGCGGTCGCCGGCACCCCCGGGGAGGCATGCAGACCATGAGTCATCTGTTTGCCGGACCGCGCCCAGATGCGCGACGACGTCCTCGTCGGCATGCTGCTGATGACGTGGTCGGCGACAACGGCCATGGCTCGCCTCGCTGGTCCGCACGACTTACCAATGCCGCGAAGTCCGGGCGCCGCCGCGCCCGGACGGCCTGAACAAAGGAGCACATCATGAACTCGCTTCGGACGTTGCGCTACGTCGCGCTCATCGAGGCCACCAGCTTCCTCGCGCTGCTGCTGATGACCTACGTCAAGTACCACGACAACTCCCCGGCCGGCGTCCAGATCCTCGGCCCGATCCACGGCGTCCTGTTTCTCAGTTACGTCCTGATCACGTTCAACGTTCGCCCTCGCGCGGGGTGGAGCAACCGGGCCACGCTCGGCGTCCTGCTCGGCGCGGTAGTCCCGTTCGGTGGCTACGCGGTGGAGCGATGGATCACCCGCAGTCAGCCGGTTGCCACCCCGTGATCGCTTAGAGC
>CAXMLR010000481.1:0-4472 GCA_964194275.1 uncultured Solirubrobacterales bacterium | reverse complement strand
CCGCTGCTGGCCGCCGTCGCCGCGATCACGATGCTGGTCGGCAACGTCGGCGCGCTCGGCCAGTCCTCGCTGAAGCGCATGCTCGGGTACTCAGGCGTCGCCCAGGCCGGCTACATGCTCGGCGGCGTAGTCGTCGGAACCCAGCTCGGGGTCCAGGCGACCGTCTTGTACCTGGCGGTATACCTGGCCATGAACCTGGCCGGCTTTGCGGTGATCTGCGCCGTCGAGGCCGACGGTACGCGCGGCGATGACATCTCCGCGCTCGCGGGGCTCGGCGCCCGCCGGCCGTGGCTCGCCTGGGCGATGACGATCGCGATGTTGTCCCTGGCCGGGATTCCCGGGACCGTCGGTTTCATCGGCAAGTTCCAGTTGATCCACGCACTGGTCAGCGGGGATTACACCTGGCTCGCGATCGTGCTGGTGATCGGCTCGATGATCTCCCTCGGCTACTACCTGCGGGTCGTCGCCACGATGTGGATGGGGTCCTCGACGTCCGAGGCCGGGATCGACGCTTCAGCTCTGTCGACACGCAGGTTGGCCCCGATCGCCGGCGGGTCGGCGGACGCCGACCGCTCCGGTTGGCCACGCGCAGACCAGTCCGCCCCGGCGCCCGAAGCCGCGTTCGTCGCCACGCTGTTCGCCGCCGCGAGCATCTTCTTCGGCATCTTCCCCTCGCCGCTGTTCCATCTGGCCGCCCACGCGGGCCATGCAATCGGCGGGATTTTCTAGCGGCCGATTCTCGGCGGCCGGGCGGCTGATGACGCATCGCGCGCCGACGGCTCGTGCCGGGGGGCGTCACGGGGCCCCAGATCGGGTACTCGTCTTCTATGGATGAAGATCGCCGCTCGGATACCGAGGAGACCTTCGGCAGCCAAGTCCCGCCGGATTCGGTGTCCAACCAGAACGCCGAGGAAGGCAATGCGCCCGGGACAGACTCGCCAAGCGGCTCCGGTAGCGCCGGCGGCTCGGCCGGAGCGGGCCAGGACTCCACCGACGAGGACGCCGGCCGCGAGAGTGGAGCCGGCGAAGGCAACTCGGGCCGCCCGGGAGGTGCCGGCGAGCACTCGCAGGCAACTGGGAATCCCGCGAACGCCGGCTGAACCCTGAAGGCGCAGGGCTCGCTCCTCGCGCCGAGACCGGCGCTACGATCCGCGGCCCGTGGAGTATCCCGTCGAGAGTTTTAGCGAGGACGAGCGTGAGCGTCTGCGCCCGCACTTCACGAACCTCGACCGGCCGGTATTCGCCCTCGTCAATCTCCCGGAGACCGTCAAGGGCGCACTGTTCGCCCGCTACTCGCGCTACCCCGGGACGCTGCGGCAGATGTTTCTCGAGGAGTTCGCCGCCGACCTTCCGGCCGTGCCCGCGACCTGGGACGGTCATGAGGGAGATCGGGCCGCTCAGCTCTACGAGCGGATCTTTCTCGGCTACGGCGACGATTCCGTAGCCCAGCTGGGCGGCGCACATGTCGCCTGCGAGTGGGTCTCGAACGTGCTCACGAAGGTCCTCCAGCGCCCACGCCTGGGCGCGTACCTCGAGCAGTCAACCCGGTACATCGCCTACGACGCGCCGATCCCAGATCCGCCGGGCGGCTATCGCTATTACCGGGATCCGGAGCTCGGACCCGAGTACGAGGCGGCGATGAACCAGCTGTTCTCGATCTACTCCGCCGCGTTGCCCCGCGTGTGCGCCTGGGCGGAAGCCGAGTTCCCACGCCGGCCAGACGAACCGGCCGCCGCCTACGCCCGGGCGATCAAGGCCAAAGCACTCGACCTCTTGCGGGGGCTGCTCCCTGCCAGTTCGCTCTCACACATGGGGATCTTCGCCACCGGGCAGACCTATGAGCAGCTGATCCTCCATCTGTTGGCGCATCCGCTGCCCGAGGCGCAGCGCTACGGGAGGCTGATCCTCAGAGAGATCAAGTCGGTGATGCCAAGCTTCGTGGCGCGCGTGGAGCGCCCCGAGCGCGGCGGCGAATGGGTTTCCTACCTGGAGTCCCGGGCCCAGGCCGGCGAGCGCTGGGCGAGACGCCTGGCACTGGCGGAGCCGCCGAGCGCCGGGCCGTCCGTGCAGCTGCTGCGCGTTGAGGGGGATGAGGACGATCTGCTCGCCGCGCTGCTGTTCGAGGCGGCCGCGTCCTCAGAGGAGGCCGTCCGAGACGCGATCTCGCACCTCGATCCCGGTCGGCGAGGCGAGCTGCTGTCTGAGCTCGTCGGCGTGCGGGCCAATCGGCGACACCGGCCCGGACGCGGCTTAGAGGTTCTGCGCTACCGCTTCGAGATCGTGTCCGACTATGGCGCCTTCCGCGACCTGCAGCGTCATCGCATGCTCACGATCCAATGGCAGACGCTCACGCCGGATCTCGGTGCCGGCGTGCCGGACCAGGTCGAGCTGGCCGGCTGCGGCGAGGAGTACCGCCGGGCTCTCGAGGTCTCCCGTCGCGAGTACGAGCGCCTCGCCGAACGAGGGCTGGAGCGCGCCGCTCCGTACGCGCTGTGCCTCGGCTATCGGATCCGATACATCCTGGACCTGAACGCTCGGGAGGCAATGCAGCTGATCGAGCTCCGCTCCGGCCGAGAGGGGCACCCGAGCTACCGCGCCGTCGCGCACGAGATGCACGCCCAGATCGCCGCGGTTCATCCGGCGGTGGCCGCGGCGATGAATCACATCGACCGGGATACCGAACCGCGCCTGGAACGAATACTTTCTGAGATGCGCAGCCACGCGCGCGCCGCCACGGGATCCTGAGCCGGGGAAGTTCAGGACGTCCGCCGGCGTCCTCTTCTTAAGCAGACCCCCGACCCGACCCGAGGTGATGAATGTGATGTTCAGGACTCGCAAACTCCCAACCGGCGCTGCACTGGCGCTGACCGCGCTGGCCACCGTGATCACGCTCGTGCTTGTGTTGATGCACGCGCCGGGCGCCGGCGCCAAGTCGCGCCCCACGGTCAAGGTCGCTCAGACCATGGTCGGCAAGATCCTGGTCACAAGCTCCGGCCGCACCGTCTATGCCTTCACCAAGGACGGCCGCAACACCGATCGCTGCATCACGGTCAGCGGCTGCACCGGCGTCTGGCCGATGCTCACCACCAGCAAGAAGCCAACCGCCGGAGCGGGCGTAAAGGCGTCGCTACTCGGGAGCATCAAGCTGCCCCACCGGACGGCCCGGCAGGTCACCTATGCCGGACACCCGCTCTACACCTACTCCGGGGATAGCGGTCCCGCAACGGACTACGTCGGGGTCTCGCAGTTCGGCGGGAAGTGGCTGGCGCTGAACGCAAGTGGCGTTACGGTGAAGTAAGCCCGCTCATGGCGCCCGGCGCGCACGCGCCGAGCACGGCACACGATCGGGGGCATCAGCACGCGGCTTCGAGTCATTTCGGGGGCGCCGATGGACCCGCGGCAAGCTATCACCGGCGCGGCTGCACCGTCAATCGGGAAGGAGCGCCGTCATCCGGATGACTGCCGCTCGCGCAGCTCGATCCGCCGGATCTTCCCCGTGAGCGTCTTCGGCAGGTCGGGGACGAACTCGATCATGCGCGGATACGCGTAGGCGGAGTGCCGCCCTCGCACGAAGGCCTTGATCTCGTCGGCCAGCGCGTCGGACGGCTCATGTCCCGCCGCCAGCACGACAAACGCCTTGACGACGTTACCGCGTCGCGCGTCGGGTGCGGCGACGGCCGCCGCCTCAGCCACCGCTGGGTGCTCGAGGCACGCTGATTCGACCTCGAACGGGCCGATTCGGTAGCCCGCCGAGATGATCACGTCGTCGGCTCGGCCCTCGTACCAGAAGTATCCGTCCTCGTCAGTCGAGGCGGCGTCCTTGGTATGGAACCACTCCCCCCCGAACACCTCGTCGGAGTCCTCCGGCGGCCGATTCCAGTAGCCCAGCGGGTAATGGGGGTTCGACCGGGCCCGCAAACAGATCTCGCCACGCTCGCCCTGCTTCACCGGTCGCTCGTCCTCATCCAGGATCGCCACCTCCCACCCGGGCACCGGTTTGCCCATCGAGCCTTCGCGCACTTCCATGAACGGGTAGTTCGCGCACAGCGGGTAGGACTCGGTGAGCCCGTAGTAGTCGAGCACGGTGACGCCGTACTGCTCCCGGAACCACCGGATCGCCTCGGGATTCAGCGGCTCTCCCGCGGAGCAGACGATCCGGAACTTCTGCGGATAGCGGCTCCCGGCGTCGCCAATCGACATCATCGAACGAATCGCCGTCGGGGTCCCGAACACGTTGGTGACCTCGTGCCGAGACAGGAAGTCGAGCTGCTGGTGCGGATCGAACCCGCCCTGGCGCTGAAGCACGGCCTGCACAGCGCCGAAGCGCCACGGACCGATCAGTGGGCATATGCCGGCGGCCCAGGCCCATTCGCCCATGCCGTGGAACACCTCGCCGTCCTGGACGTCGTGGCAGTAGATGAACTCCTCGTGGGCGAGGATGTAACGATGGGCGTGGAGGATCCCCTTCGCCA
>CAXMLR010000480.1:0-4346 GCA_964194275.1 uncultured Solirubrobacterales bacterium | reverse complement strand
GCGATGATGGAGCCCGAGCAGATCCTCGAGCACGCGCGGGCGGCGGAGGCCGCGGGAGCGCACCGGTTCTGCATGGTCACCCAGGGCCAGGGTTTGTCCAAGCGCGACTTCGAGAAGGTGATCAGGGGTGCGCGGCTGGTGGCCGAGCACACGAACCTGAAGCGCTGTGTCTCGATCGGCCACATGTCGGCAGACCGCGCCAAGGCGCTCAAGCAGGCCGGCATCCAGCGCGTCCATCACAACGTCGAGACGGCGCAGTCCTACTACCCGGAGGTGTCGAGCACCGTCCGCTACGAGGGGCGCCTGCGCACCATCGATGCGGTGCGTGAGGCCGGGCTCGAAACCTGTGTCGGGGGAATCTTGAATCTCGGCGAGACCCGCGAGCAAAGGGTGGAGATGGCCTTCCAGCTGGCGGAGATCAATCCCACCAGCGTCCCGATCAACCTCCTCAATCCGCGTCCGGGTACCAAGTTCGGCGACCGAGAGCTGATGGATCCGTGGGAGGTGGTCAAGTGGATCGCGATCTTCCGGCTGATCCTGCCCGAGGCCCTTTTCCGCCTCTGTGGGGGCCGGGTCGAGAACCTCGGTGAGCTTCAGGCCACCGCGGTCAAGGCGGGACTGAACGGCGTGATGATGGGCAACTTCCTCACCACGCTCGGCAACACGCCTGAGGAGGATCGCTCGATGTTCGAGGAGCTCGGCTTGAACGTGGCGCGTCAGGCCGACAACGGGGCCAACCCGCGGCCGGACAACCGTGCTGGGTGGCTGCACGGGGAGACCCCCGACGTGACCCCTGACGTGATCGGCTCTGCACTCGCCGAGGCGGCTGCAATGACGCCGGCGAACCAGCTCAACATCCGCCTCTGGGATCCCTCGTCGCAGCTGCGCTTCCAGCCCAAGCGGCAAGTCCCACCCCGGCCCGACGGGGCGCCGAACGCGGGCCGCGACATCGCGGCATGATCGAACTCGAGGCACGGCTGCAGGAGCTCAGGGAGCTCGGCCTGCACCGCTGCACTCGACTGATCAGCGGCCCCCAGGGCCCGCGGGTGCTGGTGGACGGAAAGCCCGCCCTGTTGCTGTGTTCAAACAACTACCTGGGTCTGGCCGATCACCCCGCCGTGCGAGAAGCCGCAGCGCAGGCGGCGCTGCGTTGGGGCGCGGGCGCCGGCGCGTCGCGGCTGGTATCGGGGACGATGACGCCTCACCACTGCCTCGAGGAGCGCCTCGCCGCGTTTAAAGGACGAGAGGCCGCGGTCCTGTTCGGCTCGGGATATCTCGCCAACCTCGGCGTGGTGGCAGCGCTGGCCCGTCCCGGCGAGGTCGTCTTCTCGGACGCGCTCAACCACGCCTCGATCATCGACGGCTGCCGACTGTCCCGGGCGGAGGTCTTCGTCTATGAGCACTGCGATACCGAGCACCTGCGCTGGGGGCTCGAGCGGGCTGAGGGCCGCGGAGCCCTGATCGTCACCGACGGCGTGTTCTCGATGGACGGGGACGTCGCGCCCCTGGCAGAGATCGTCGAGCTGGCCGCTCGCCACGGTGTGCGCGTCGCGGTCGATGAAGCGCACGGCACCGGCGCGCTCGGACCCGGTGGGCGGGGAGCGGTCGCCGAGGCCGGCGTCGCGGACCAGGTGGATGTGGTGCTGGGCACGCTGGGCAAGGCGCTCGGCTCCTACGGGGCGTTCGTCGCCTGCGATCGTCTCATGGCCGGGTACCTGGTCAACGCCGCCCGTACCTTCATCTTCTCGACTGCACTGCCCCCTCCGGCGGTCGCCGCCGCCCAGGCAGCGCTGGGGCTGCTCGAGCAGCGCCCACAGATGGTGCAGCGCCTGTCGGCCAACGCGGCGCTCCTGCGCGACGAGCTCGTCCAGCAGGGCTTCGACCTCGGCACGTCCCGCACCCAGATCGTGCCCTTGGTCGTCGGCGACGCGGCGCTGGCGGTGAAGATCTGTGAGCACGCGCTGGCGCAGGGGGTGTTCGCGCAGGCGATCAGGCCGCCGACGGTGCCGGTCGACACCTCGCGCCTGAGACTGGCCGTGATGGCCTCCCACCGTGAGGAAGATCTCCGCACAGCGGCGCGAGTCATCGGTGAGGCCGCGCGGTCGGCCGGCGTCAGGCCGGGCCCCAGGCTCGGAGCGCGAGCGCCCGTCGAGTCCGGCCCGTGTCCGGCGGTGGGCGGTCTCGAGGCCCGGGCGGCTTGACCGCGACACGCTCGTGCGTGGCCTGTTTGTAACCGGCACCGACACCGGCGTCGGCAAGACGGTGCTCGCGGGGGCAATCGTCGCGGCGTTGGTCGCCCGGGGCCATCCCGTCCGGGCGCTCAAACCGCTGATCACCGGTCTGGATGACCCCCGCGATGAGGACTGGCCCCCCGATCACGAACTGCTCGCCCGCGCCGCGGGCTGCCCCCCCGAGCAGGTGGCGCTGCTGCGCTACGGGCCGGCGATGGGCCCACACCTGGCGGCGGAGCTGGCCGGCGAGCCGATTCGGCCGGCGGAGCTCCGAGCGAGAATTTTGAGCTCGGTGAGCGCCGAGCAGACCCTGATCGTCGAGGGCGTCGGCGGCCTGCTGGTGCCCCTGGCCGACGACTACGACGTGCGTCGGCTGGCCGTCGAACTCGGGTTGCCGCTGGTCGTCGCCGCCCGGCCTGGGCTCGGCACGATCAACCACACGTTGCTGACCGTGGGCGCAGCCCGCGAGGCTGGCCTGGAGATTGCCGGAGTCGTGCTCACCCCCTGGCCGCAGACCCCGACCGAGATCGAGCGTTCCAACCGCCGGACCATCGAACGGCTTGGCAAAGTCGTGGTCTCGACGCTGCCGCTGCTGGCGCGAGGGGAGCCGAGTCTCCTGCGCGCGGCCGGGCAGCAGCTACCGCTCAACGCCTGGCTCGACTGATCGTTCGCTACTTTCACGCCATGCCCCGGCTGCGGCTTGCGCTCTGCCTCCTGGTCAGCTTCCTGCTCGCGCCGGCGTCGAGCGCGCAGGCCGGCGACTACGCCAAGGTGCTTCAGGTCTACCAGCAGCACGGAACGATCCCCCCGTGCCGGTTCACCACCTCGCAGCTCTCGGGCGCCCTGAAGGGCCTCAATCTGTACGGCGCCCAGTACTTCGCCGACTTCACGACCGCGATTCAGAATGCGCTCTCGGCCCGCGCGGGTGGGTCTTGCCTGGCGCACCCTGCCGCCACGGTCGCAGCGCCCGGAGGACGTGCGGCAACCTCGAGCCTGAGGCTCCCGCCGGGAACCGTGACTGCACCCACCCAGGCCGGGATCCCCGCGCCGATCGTCCTGCTGGCCGGACTGGGGGGGGCTTTGGCGCTGATCTCGGTGTTCACGGGCCTCGCTCGCCGCCGTGGCTCCGAGCCGACGTTCCTGCCCTGGTGGCGCCATCTGTGGCAGGAGAGCGGCTACCGCACCGGCGGGGTGTGGGCCGAGTTCGTCGACTGGCTGCGCTCTGCCTGAAGCGCCTCCGAGCCGTTGCGCCCCCGAAGCTGCCCTCGTCGCCGCTAGCCGCTGCGCACCCCGACGGAACTGCTGTGAAGGACCTGTCCGGTGGGCGAGGTCCACTCGAGTCGGACGGCTCCGGACCCGGGCAGCTGCACCTGTGCGGTGAGGAACCCGCTCGGGTCCGACGTGGTCACCGTGGTCAGCGTGCGGTAGCGCCCGCTGACCGCTCGCCATTGGATCAGTGCCCGCTGGCGACTGGCGTTCGGCGCCGGACGGAGCATGCCCCAGACGAGCAGCGGGGCCCCGCCCGAAGTCGAGGGGTGCGGAACGAAGATCGGCAGCCGGTAGCCGTTCAGGGCGGGCTTGCGCGCGCCGTGCTGGAACAGAAGCCCGGTCTGGAACGTCGACCAGTACCCGGGCGAGCCCGGAGGGTAGGCCGAATTGGGGGCTGAGTCGTAGAGCAGGAATTGCGCCAGCGAACGCACCCGGGGGTCCTTCCAGGCCAGGTACTGCGCCTCGTCGAGGTAGAACGACTGGCGGCCGAGCGGGATGCCGCGGAAAGGATTCGGCGGATTGCTCTCGTACCCATATTCGGTCAGATAGATCGGCAGCTTCCGCGCGACGCCATAGGTGGTGAATGTGCGGTCCAGCGCACCTTCCAGGCGGGACAGGTCGGCCAGCGGCGCAAAGTTGGAATCGCTCATGTGGACATTCGGCGCCAGAAAGAACGAATACGGATGGTGAGCGAAGCCGGTCGCGTCGAACAGCCCGGGATGAGCGCGGACGAACGCCTGGGTGTCGCCTCCGTCCGGGCAATGCAGCAGCGCCGCGGCGGTGCCTCGCAGCGGTCCGAACGAGCTGCCGACGCAGTACAGCGCTCGGATGAACGGGATCGGCGGG
>CAXMLR010000479.1:0-4671 GCA_964194275.1 uncultured Solirubrobacterales bacterium | reverse complement strand
TCCCGGCCGGGCGGCGCCGCTGCGGCTCGCCCACGACACCTCCGAGTTGCAGCTGTTGCAACGCGTCCGGGATGAGGCCCACCGGTTCGCGATCACCCACCACCGGATCCGGCGCGATCGGGCGATGACCGCCTCGATCCTGGACGAGCTGCCGGGCGTCGGCGCGGCGCGCAAACGCGCGCTGCTGCAGCACTTCGGCTCGCCGGACGCGATCGTCGCGGCCAGCAGCGAAGAGCTCGAGGCGGTGCCGGGAATCTCCGGAAAGCTGGCCCGCGACCTGCACCGGGAGCTGCACCGGACCGGGGTGTAGGTTCAGCGCCGCCCCGAATCACGCCACTAGAACGTCAGCAGCAGCGCACTCGCGGGCGCGACCTGAACCGAGTACGACGACCCGAACGTGGGCGCGATCGTCGCGCCGCTCGGCGGCCCCGGGAGGACCCCGGTGTCGGTGCTTGAGCCGAAGCTCTGGCCGCCCAGGGTGACGCCCGCGGTTGCGTCGAGACTGGGCGCGCGGAGGGCCTGGGCCCAGGCGTTCGGCTGGTACCCGGGGATCTGGAGCTGCACCTGCACCGGCGTGTTGGCCTGCTTGTTGATCAGGACCACCCGTGTATGACCGTCGCTGGCACGGGTGGCCCAGACCTTCAGCGGACCCCCGGGTGCGGATACCGGCAGCAGCTGTGCGCCGGGGGGGAAGGCCTGCTCGAAGAGCAGCGCGCCGTAGTAGGACGGGTGCACGAATGCGTGCCAGCCGCCGGCGTCGTGGCTGAACGTGAATGGCTCGTAGGCGGCGCCCGGAAGCGTGTGGAGGTTGACGCCGTCGACGCCCACGGCCGCCATGTTGAACAGGGTGTCGAGCAGCCACAGCGCGGCGGCGAACGTGTCACTGGTCCCGCGGCGACCGCTGCAGGAGGCGGAGTTCAGCTCATCGAGGCGTAACGGGAGGCCGTGGGCGTGGGCGAGTTGCACGTACGGGACGACTCCCTGGGCCAATCCGGCTGAGGCGGAATCGGCGAGCAGGTTGGTGATCGAGGCGAACGAGGGATCAGTCGGATTGCTGACGCAGCCCCGGAGCGGGTAACGATGGAAGGTGACCATCGACAGTTGGCGCTGGGTGGAGATGAACCGGTCGAGGCCGCTCATCCACTTGAGGCTCGAGAGTGTCGGTCCGGCCAACGGGGCCTGCGGCATCGCGGCGCGCCAACGAGCGAACTCCTGGCTCACCGCGCCGAGGCTGTAGCGGCGGCCGCGGGTGAACACGAGGCGACCGCGCCGGTCCCTGAACCACGGGAGCACGTTGTACAGGTCCGGCTCGTTGCCGATCTCGAGCGCCTCGACGTATTGCCGGCCAACCCCGTCCAGGATCGCCCTCGCCTCGGCGGCGGCCAGCGCCGGGCGGTTGGCGGCGAGGTTGATCCCCATGATCAGCTTGGCGCCGAGCGTCGCGGCGAGCACTTGGGTGGTCCGCAGCCAGCCCTTGGTCAGGCTGTAGCTGACGCCGCCGGGCGCGATCACGCCTCGCATCGGCCACCACGTGACGTCGGTGCTGTCGCCGCCGATCCGTAGGACCGGTGCCTGGTTCGGCGCCAATCCACGCAGCAGGCCGACCAGCACGGGATTGACCGCCGTCGGGTCCCGGCCGGTGTAGACGTGCAGCGCCCGGTATTCGAACGAGACTCCGATGAAGCCCGGCGCCATCGCCTGCCCCGCCGTCGAGTTGCCGACGGAAGCCGAGATCGTCGCCACGTCGGCGCGGGCGCGGGCGGGCGCGAACGCAGTGCTGACGCCCAGAACCGCCAGTACAGCGCCGAGCACGACCGCCGACGCGGCCAGGTCTTGGGTACGCCCTCGGCGACGGTGCACGAGGCGCATGGTGGCACAGCCCCACGGGGCTCGGGCCGCCCGTCCGCGCGAGTCGTCAAGCTTCCGAGTGTGGAAGCGTCGTCGACGACTTCGTCCGAGAGTGTGGGCCCCGTGCCCGTGGAGGGCGTCGACGTCCCGGATCAGGGCGAGTCGGCCCTCACCGATCTCGTCATCATCACCGGTTTCTCCGGGGCCGGAAAGTCGACGGCGATGGCGGCGTTCGAGGACGAGGGCTACTTCTGCGTCGACAACCTGCCCTCGGAGATGATCCGTACGCTGGTCGAGCTGTTCATGCACAGCGGCTCCAAGGTCGCCCGCGCGGCGGTCGTCTCCGATGTCCGGGGCGGGAGCTACTTCGAGGGCCTGGCCGCGATGCTCGACGATCTCCGAGCGATCGGGGTCCGTCACCGCGTGCTCTTCCTCGAGGCTCAGGAGGAGACGCTGCAGACCCGTTACAAGGAGACCCGGCGCCGGCACCCGCTCGCCCCGACGGGCAGCGTCACCGATGGGATCGCCCGGGAGCGCAAGGCGCTCGCCCCGCTGCGTGAGCGAGCCGACGTGGTGATCGACACCACCGGCCTGACCGCCGCGATGCTCCGCCGCAAGCTCGCCGACGAGCTGCTGCCGACCCGCACCCCCGGCCGGCTCGCCATCACCTTTGAGAGCTTCGGGTTCAAATACGGGCCGATTCGCGACCCCGACCTGATGCTCGATGTGCGGTTCCTGCCCAACCCGCACTACGAGCCGGTCCTGAGGCCGCTGACCGGACGGGATCCGAGTGTGGTCGAATTCATCAACCGCGCCGGTGAGCTCGATGCCTTCTACGACCACCTGCATTCGCTGCTCGACTACCTGCTGCCCCAGTACCTCGGCGAGGGAAAGGCGCACCTGGTGCTGGCGATCGGCTGCACCGGTGGTCGTCACCGCTCCGTGGCGATCGTCGAGCATCTGGCCGAGCGCTACGAGCCCGCGGGCGAGTATCTCGTCGAGGTGGTCCACCGCGATGTCAGCCGCCCGGGGTAGGCCCAGGCGATGATCGACCACGTCGGCTTTGAGGTCTCCGACCTGCAGCGCTCGGCCCGCTTCTACGACGCGGTGTTCTTTGCCCTCGGCGGACGCCGGATGATCGATTCCGAGGGAGCCGTGGCGTACGGAATCAACGACCCGCAGGTGTGGATCGTCGTGCGCGGGCGGCCTCCGGGCCCGGGCTACGGCCACGTGGCCCTGCACGCCAACGGCAAGGCCGGCGTCGACGCGGCGCACCGGGCCGGGTTGGCCCACGGTGGCAGCGACGACGGCCCCCCGGGGCCGCGACCGCAGTACGGACGCCGGTATTACGCGGCCTACCTGCGGGACCCTGACGGCCTGCGCGTCGAGGTCGTTTCCCGGCGGTAAGCGCCGGTCAAGGGCCCTAAGGGGTAGATTGTCAAACGCCGCCGGCGGCGTGCCGCGGACGGCGGTCCCCGCCGGTTGCGGTGGTGGCATCCTCGTTCATTTGCCTCACAACGGACCACGGGAGGATCACGCGCATGTCGGTACGGGTGGGAATCAACGGTTTCGGGCGAATCGGCCGCAACGTGTTCCGCGCCGCGTACGAGCGTGGAGCGGAAATCGAATGGGTGGGGATCAACGATCTCGTCGATCCGGAGACGATTGCCCATCTGCTCCGCTACGACTCCAACTATGGCCGTTTTTCCGGTCAGGTGCAGGCGACCGACACCGGCCTGCGGATCGACGGAACGGAGGTCCGCGTGCTCGGCGAGCGCGACCCCGGTGCGCTGCCCTGGGCGGAGCTCGGCGCCGACGTGGTGATCGAGTCCACCGGGCTGTTCACCGACCGTGAGAACGCTGCCAAGCATCTGCAAGCCGGCGCGAAGAAGGTCGTGATCTCGGCGCCCGCGACCAACCCCGACGTCACAGTCGCCCTCGGGGTCAACTTCGAGCAGGCCTACGACCGTGAACAGCACCAGGTCATCTCCAACGCGTCCTGCACGACCAACTGCCTGGCGCCCGTCGCCAAGGTGCTGCAGGACACGGTCGGGATCAAGCACGGCCTGATGACCACGATCCACGCCTACACCTCCGACCAGCGCCTGCAGGACATGCCGCACAAGGACCTCCGGCGCGCCCGCGCCGCGGCGGCAAACCTGATTCCGGCGTCGACCGGCGCGGCCAAGGCGATCGGACTGGTGCTACCGGAGCTGAACGGGAAGCTGCACGGGTTTGCCGTCCGCTATCCGCTGCCGGTCGGCAGCCTTGTCGACCTCACTGTGGAGACCGACCGCGAGACCTCGATCGGGGAGGTCAATTCCGCTCTGAAGGCGGCGGCCGACGAGGGCCCGCTGAAGGGCCTGCTCGAGTACACCGAGGACCCCATCGTCTCCTCTGACATCGTCAAGAACCCCGCCTCCTCGATCGTCGACTCGCAGTTGACGGCGGTCATGGACGGGACGATGGTCAAGGTCGTCGCCTGGTACGACAACGAATGGGGCTACTCGTGCCGGGTCGTCGACCTGGCTGAGCACATCGCCGGCCGGCTCTGAGCCGGCACAGATGAGCAAGGCGACCATCGACGACATCGACGTCGCCGGCAAACGGGTCCTGCTGCGGGTCGACTTCAACGTCCCCGTGCGCGATGGGAGGATCGCCGACGACCGCCGCATTCGCGCGGCGCTGCCGACCATCGCCGGCCTCCGCAAGCGCGGTGCGCGCACGATCATCGTCACTCACTTCGGCCGGCCCCGGGGTACTCCCGATCCCGCGCTCAGCGTCACAACCATCGCCCGCCGTCTCGGCGAGCTGCTCGGGGTC
>CAXMLR010000478.1:0-11841 GCA_964194275.1 uncultured Solirubrobacterales bacterium | reverse complement strand
CTACAACACAGCTCTGATCGTCCTCGATGCCGACTTCGCGCCGCAGTGGGCGGCCCAGCAGGGCATCGAGGGCGAGGAATTCGATGCCCTGGCCGACGATCCCGCGATGTTCGCCGCCGTCCAGGCCGGCCTCGACCAGGCCAACCAGCACCTTGCTCGGGTCGAGCAGATCAAGAAGTTCAGGATCATTCCCGGCGACTGGCTGCCGGGCGGCGACGAGCTGACGCCGACGATGAAGCTCAAGCGCAAGCCGATCGCGGCCAAGTACGCGGCCGTGATCGAGTCGATGTACGAGTAGCCCTCGCGGTCAACGTGCCGCCGCGATCGAGCGCCACACCAGCTCGATCGGGTGGTGGATCGGCAGCGGGTGGCCGAGCTCTCTCAGGTGCAGGTCGAGCTGGGCGGTGCAGCCCGGGTTCCCCGCGGCGATCGCCTCCGCGCCGGTGTCGATCAGATTCTGGGCCTTCATCCGGCCGAGCTCGGCGGCCGCCTGGGGCTGAACGAGGTTGTAGATCCCGGCGGAGCCGCAGCAGACGTCGGACTGGACGGGATTTTCGAGCAGCTCGAGCTCCGGGATCGCCTGCAGCAGCGAGCGCGGCGCGGATCGCACACCCTGAGCGTGGGCGAGGTGACAGGCGTCGTGATAAACGACGCGCAGCGCGACCGGGCCGCGCGGAGCGCGGGGCTCGATCTCGGCCAGCAGCTCGGTGATGTCCCGCACGCGGGCCGAGAAGCTCTGAGCTTCGGGCGTGCCCAAGAGCTCCCCGTACTCCTTCATCGCCGCACCGCAGCCGGCGGCGTTGACGGTCACGTGGTCAAGCGAACCGAGGGCGCCGAATGCGGCCACCGTCGCCGCCGCTCGGGCGAGCGCCGCCTCCTCCTCTCCGGAATGGAGCTCGAGTGCGCCGCAGCAGTCGGGCATTTCTGGAGCGAGGACCTCGTAGCCCTCGGCGGCCAGCGTCTGGATCGTCGCCCGGTGCACTTCGGCGAAGAACACCCGCTGCACACAGCCGAGCAGCAAACCCACGCGGCCACGCGGGGTTCCCGCGGGCGAGGTGCGCTCGGGCACGCGAGAATGTCGGACCTCACGCAGCGATTTCCGCGGCGCGACCTTGGCCAGGATGGCCAGCCGCTCGGGCAGCCGCTCGGCGCCGAGCTTGCGGCTGGCGGCCAGCATCGGCGCGAGTCGGCGCAGTCGCTTCGGGTGGGGGAGGGTCTCGAACAGCAGCAGACGGAGCGCCTGCTCTGCGGTGCCGCGGCTGTGGTGACGCTCGACCTGCGGGCGGACGCGCTCGATCAGTCGGTCGTAGCGGACCCCCGAAGGGCAGGCAGTGACGCAGGCCATGCACCCGAGGCAGCGGTCGAAGTGGGTAACCATCTCGGGCGAGAGCTCCTCGGCCTGCTCCAGCCCGGCATCCATCAGCACGATCCGCCCGCGGGGAGAATCCGCCTCCTCGGCCCACAGGACGTAGGTAGGGCAGGAGTCCAGGCAGAAGCCGCAATGCACGCAATCGTCGAGGACCGCGCGTTCGGGTGGGCGGTGGGAGTCAAACGCCGGCACGGTCAGATACCCCCCACAAACGCGCCGGGGTTGCAGGTTCCCGCCGGATCGAAGCGCTGCTTAACCCGCTGCATCAGCCCGAGCGCCACCGGATCGCTCGGTCCCCAGGCGTCGATTTGCGACCTCGCAGACGCCGGAGCGTCGAGGAGCACCGAGTATTCACCGGCGTGCAGGGCCCCGCGCAGCCGGATCACCGCCTCCGGGTCCACCTCGACGTAGCTGGTCCCGAGCGCGGCCCGGCCGACGAGCGTGCCGCCGGCGCCGTCGACCGCCTGGAGGATCCCAGCCAGGCGGCTGGGCCGCGAGACGACCCTGACCAGCGCCCGCTCGCGGGAGCGCTGTCCGGCCCGCTGACGGGACCACAGCGCGTCGTCGGGCTCGGCGACGTCGACCTGTTCGAGCCCCAGCCGGCCCATCAACTCCGCGACGCGCTTGGCCCGGCGTGGCGCCTGCGCCCCGGCGCAGCGGGCCAGGATGCCTCCACGGCCGCCTCGCCAGGCGAGATCGAGCGCATCGAGCTCGAACGGGGCGGCGGCAAGCACCCGGACTGCAGCAGTGAGCCCCTCGGGGTCCGAGCTCACCCCGAGCGCGGTGGCGGTGGCGAGCGGAACCGGGTGCAGGCGAACGCTGACCGAGAGAATCATCCCGAGCGTGCCGAACGAGCCGGTGAACAACTTCGCGAGGTCGTAGCCGGCGACGTTCTTGATCACCTTGCTGCCGGCGCGTGCGATCGTCCCGTCGCTGAGCGCCACGGTGATCCCCAGCACCAGGTCTCGCGGGGCGCCGTAGCGGTGGCGCAGCGGGCCCGAATCGCCCGTGGCGATGACGCCGCCCACGGTGGCCTCCTCGCTCGGATTGCCGAGCGGCGGGTCGATGGCCAGCATCTGTCCCTCGCCGGCCAGCTGCTCGCGCAACCGCGCATACGGCACGCCGGCCTGGACGATGGCGGTCAAGTCGCCGACGTTGTGCTCAAGGACGCGATCCAGCGAAGTGGTACACAGCTCCGTCTGCGCCGCCGGCGTGGCCGTTCCCCAGGTCAGCTTGGTGCCGGCGCCGCGGATCTGCACCGAGTCTCCCGCCGCGGCCGCGGCCGCCAGCGCCGCCGCGGCGTCCTCGAAGGTCTCGGGGGCGAATCGCCGCGTCATCTAGAACCGCTCCGCCACGCCGGCGCGCTCCAGCGGATGCTCACGGTAGGGGCCCGGGACCTCCCCGCACAAGCGCGGGGTCGGCATCAGCTTGCCGGGGTTGGCCAGGCCGGCGGGGTCAAACGCGCAGCGCAGGCGCTGAAACGCTTCGAGGTCGGCGTCGGAGAACATCGACGGCATGTACGCCTTCTTGTCGAGCCCGACGCCGTGCTCGCCGGTGATCGAGCCGTCGGCATCGACGCACGCCTTGACGATCAGCCCGGCCAGCTCCTCAGCCCGCTCGGGCTCGCCCTCACGCTCCGCGTCGTAGCACACGAGCGGATGCAGATTCCCATCACCGGCATGGAACACGTTGGCCACCTGGAGCTGGTATTCCTCCGCCAGCGCGTCGATCTGGCGCAGCACCTCGGCCAGGCGAGTGCGCGGAATCACGCCGTCCTGCACGTAGTACGCCGGGGCGATCCGTCCCATCGCCGCGAACGCGGCCCGGCGCGCCTGCCAGATCTGGGTGCGCTCGGCCTCGCTCAGCGCCACGCGGACGTCCGCGGCGCCGGCCCGGGCGCAGAGGCTCATCAGGTGCTCAAACCGGGCGTTGCACTCCTCCCGAGGACCGTCCAGCTCGACCAGCAACGCGGCCCCGGCGTCGAGCCGGTAGCCGGCGTGGGTGGCCTCTTCGGCCGCGCGGATCGCGAGCCGGTCCATCATCTCGATCGCCCCGGGGACGATTCCCGCGTTGACGATCTCGGTGACGGCATCGCCGGCGGCGCCGGTGTCCTCGAAGAAGGCCACCAGCGTGCGCACCGTCTCCGGGGCCGGGAGCACCCTCAGCTCGATCCGAGTGGCGACCCCGAGCGTGCCCTCGGAGCCGACGAACGCGCCGAGCAGGTCATAACCCGGTGCGTCACGCTCGAGCTCGACGACGGTTCCGTCACTGAGGACGACCTGAAGCCCGGTGACGTAGTTGGTCGTGAAGCCGTACTTGAAACAGTGGGCGCCCCCGGAGTTCTCGGCCACGTTGCCGCCGATCGAGCAGACGATCTGGCTCGACGGGTCCGGCGGATAGAAATGGGTGGGCGCGACCGCGCGGGAGACAGCGAGGTTGGTCACGCCCGGCTCCACCACGACGCGGGCGTTGTCGAGGTCGACCTCCAGGATCCGCCGCATCCGCGCCAGCACGATCAGCACGCCCTCAGCCACCGGGATCGCGCCGCCGGAGAGGCCGGTACCCGCCCCCCGGGCGACCCACGGGACCCCGGCCTCCCGGCAGGCTCTTACCACGTCGGCCACGGCCGCCGCGTCGCCGGGCAGCACGGCGGCCAGCGGGGTCTCTCGGTAGTGCGCGAGACCGTCAGAGCGATATGTGGCCAGGGAGTGCGGGTGCGTGAGCACGTGCTCGGTACCGCAGATCTCCTGGAGCCTCCCCACCACGTCGGCGCCACTGGGCATCCCGCAAGTATCCCCACTTTGGGCCGCGAGGACTCAATGAAGGCTGATTTGGACGCTGCGGCTATAGACGGTCGCGCCGTCACCGAGCAGCCGGTCTCCAGCAGGGTAAGTCCACGCCAGCCGCACCGTTCCGCTGGAGGCGAACGGCACTTGGGTATCGACGTACCCGTGCGGGTCGGCGATCGTCACCGTCTTGACCGTCGTGAACCCGCTGCTGCCCGACGGCTCGAGTTGGATCTGCGCCGTTTGCACGGCGCCGGGACGGGCGTCCACTCTGGCGTAGGTCGCCGGACGAACGTTGCCCCATACCTCGAGGCTCTGGCCGCGCCGCGCGCTGGTCACCGGCAGGTAGACCGGGAGGCGGAACGCGTCGCGGGTGGCCTTCGGTTTTCCGCCATAACTGAACAGGCCGCTGGCGAAGCCTCCGAAATCGTTCGATTTCCGTGCGGGCAGCGGGTCGAAGACCAGATACTGCATGAACGACTGGATCCGGGCATCGCGCCACGAGATGTACTCGGCCCAGTTGAGATAGGACGCCGCCGTCGAAGCCGATACCCAGGGGGTTTTTCGGCTTGGATGCTTGGGCGGGCTGGTGATGTAGCCGAATTCGGTGTTGTAGATCGGCAAGCGACGGTTCGATCCGTAGGCGCGCTGCAGGCGGTCCAACGAACGCTCGAGCCCGCCGATCTCCCCGAGCGAGGAGTAGTTCGGGTCCGGTTGCACCTCGTGGTTGGGGGAGTACCAGCGCATGTAGGGATGGTCTGAGAGCGCGGTGGCCTGGAACAGGCCGGGGTGGGCGGAGCGGAAGCCGCGCGAGCCGGCCCGGGTGGTGGGACAGCCGAGCGTGGCGGCCGCGCTACCGCGGAGCTGGCCGTAGCGCGAGTCCACGCAGTAGAGGCCGCGCAGAAACACGAGCGGCTTCATCCCCGAGAACACGCCCCATCGATCTGTACCGCGCGGGGCGAGCTCGCCGATCAGCACGGTGTCGTGGCCGTGGCCGGTGCTTCGCAGCCCCGACCAGGCCGCGTCGACCAGGTCTCGATACATGCGCGGACTGTGCTCGAGCTGCAGGTTGCCCGGTACGCCCTGAGGGGCGAGGCTGGGCCCGTAGTTAGGCTCATTCCAGATCGACCAGAAGCGCACGGCGGGGAGATCGTTGGGGCTACCGGGCTGCAGCGATTTCGTCGTCGGATCGTAGTTGCCGCTGTAGCGCGTGCCGACGGCGCGTACGAAGGCCTGGAATTCGCCGGGGGACGGCTCCCAGTTGGACAGAGCGCTTCCCGGGGGCGCCCCGGGGCCGGTCGCCCACCGAGGCGAGCCGCCCTCGAGATCGAGGTTGAGCGAGATTCCGTCCTGCTGGGCAGTGGTCACGATCGAGTCCCACACCCTCCAGACCCGGTCGGGGTAGGCGCCCGGATCGGCGCTCTTGAAGCCACGCGGCCGCTGGCGGGAGTTTGGCCTCGGGGCGATGAACAGCCACCGCATGCCGACTCGCATGCGGTTCACCCCCAAGTCACGCGCGGTCTGCAGCGTGGCGACGGGGTCCCGCAGCAGCGCGGCGTCGTCCTGCAGCATCGTCTCCTGCCCGTGCGAGGCGGCGGCCGAAGCCGGCAGGCCGCCGGCCAGGCACAGGACGACGAGCAGCAGCACGAGGGAGCGGGGGAACCTCACAGAAGCTGAAAACAGTTCCCGCGCCTGCAAGTTGCGTCCCAGTGGTGTCCGAAAGAAAATGTCAGCCGACTCTGATGGCCACGGTTCGGCTGTAGATGGGCGCTCCCGAGGGATAGTTCCACCGCAAACGGACCGCGCCGCTGCTGGGGAAAGTCAGCTTGACGTCGAAGTATCCGCGGACGTTCTCGATCGGAACGGTGAAGATCGTCCGGAACGGACCGAGGCCTCCGGGGCGAAACTGAACCTCGACGCGCTGGGCACCGCCGTGGCTGTCGATGCCGGCGTAATGAGCCGGGCGCACGCAGCCCCACACCTCGAGCGGGCGACCGCGGCGCACGGAGCTGACCGGTAGGTAGAGCGGCATCCGGTAAGCATCATAGGTCGGCTTGGGTGCGCCGGCGTAGGAGATCAGCCCGGTGGAAAAGCCGCTCGCCTTCGGATAGGGGTCGTATAGGAGGTACTGCATCGTCGTTGCGACGCGCGGGTTGCGCCAGGTCAGGTACTCGGCCCAATTGAGGTAGTCGGCCGCGACCCTGGGCGAGAGGAAGTGACGCCCGTAGTGAGTGCTGCGGTTGGGCGGATCGGTGATGTACCCGAACTCCGTGTTGTAGATCGCGAGGCGCTTCGAGGAGCCGTACGCCTGTTGGAGGCGGTCGAGGGCCGAAGCCAGACGCGGAAGCTGGCCGAACTCGGCGTAGTCGGGATCATGCGAGTCCACCTGCGCCGGCGGAAGGTCGAACGGATATGGGTGGATGCCAAAGCCGCTGGCCTCGAACAGTCCAGGGTGCCCGGCGCGGAAGCGTTGGGTGCTGGCAGGGGTGGCCGGACAGCTCGCGGCGGCGGCCGCCGCGCCTTGGAGCGGCTGATAGAGCGAGTCGACGCAGTACAGCGAGCGGAGAAACTGCAGCGGTTTGGTGGTTGAGAAGTAGCCGGGCAGGCCCTGGGGGAACTTCGGACTTGGGGCGGCGTTGAACCCGCGGGGGGAGAGGCTGCCCATGATCACCGTGTCATGGCCGTGACCGGTGGCCTGCAGCGCATTCCAGCCGGCGTCGAGGAGCCCGCGATAGAGGGCGGGAGCTGCCGGGGCGGCGGACCTGGCGACGGTCTGCGGCGCCAGGTCCTGTCCGAAGTTCGGCTCGTTCCAGATCTCCCAGAACCGAACCGCGGGCAGCGCCGAGGTCGACCCTGGCGGGCGGTACCGACCGCTGTAGCGCGTGGCGACAGCCCGTACGAACTGGCCGTACTCCGCGGCTGAGGGTTTCCAGTAGGGCGACTCGGAACCCGCGGGGGAGCCGGAACCGACTGCCCACCTCGGGGCACCCCCCGTCAGCAGGTACGCGACGCTGATCCCGTCACGCACGGCGTCGATGGCAATCGCGTCATAGGCCTTCCAGGCGGTGGCTGGATACGCGGCTGGATCGGCGGCATTGAATCCGCGCGGACGCGTTGCCGAGGTGGCACCGGGGGCGATCACCTGCCACTGCAGCTGCATCCGAATCGCGCCGACCCCGAGCTTGCGCAGCGCCGCCAACGTCCCCGCGGGGTCGCTGAGCAGGCGGTTGGGCTCCTGCAGCATCGCGATCGGGGCGCGCATGTCGGCCGTCGGCGCAGGCGGAGACTGTGAGCTCAACGAGACCCCCAGGGCGACGACCCCGGCGATCGCGAGCGCGAGCAAAGCGGTCACACGGGTTCTTGCTGAGGCTGTCTTGCGCAAACCAGGACGCGAGCGGCGAGGCGGCGCCGCCCTGCGGGAGCTAGCGGACTCGGACCGTGTCGGTGCGGCTGTAGATCGTGCCACCGGAGGGCGGTGTCCAGGCCGTTCGTACGGAGCCGCTGGCCGGGAAGGCGACCCTGACGTCGAAGTAGCCGCGCGAGGACCGGATGGCGACGGTGCTCAGAGTCGTGAACCGGCCGCGGGAGCCGCGACGGAACTGGATCTGGACCCGCTGCAGCCCCAGCGCGAAATGCGCCGGCCGGACGGAGCCCCACACCTCGAGCGAGCGATTGCGCGAGGTCGAGTTGAACGGCAGGAACATCGGCATCCGGTAGGCGTAGTAATCAGCCTTCGGAGCGCCGTGGTAGAAGACGAGCCCGGCGGCGAAGCTGCCGAAACCGAAGATCGACTGACCCACCTTGGGATTCGGGTCGTTGAGCAGATACTGCATCGTCGTGGCGAGTCGCGGGTTGCGCCACGAGAGGTACTCGGCCCAATTCGTGTACGCCGCCGCGGTGTTGGGAGAGACGAAGTGGTCGGTGCGGTTGGGCGGGTTCGTCTCGTAGCCGTATTCGGTGTTGTAGATCTGCAAGCGCCGGTGCGAGCCATAGCTCCGGAGCAGGCGATCGAGCGCGCTCTGCAGCCGGGGGATCTCGTTGAATTCGACGTAGTCGGGGTCACGTGAGTCGGCGCGAGTCGGCGGGAGGCTGAACGGATACGGATGGATGCCGAACCCGCTGGCGCCGAACAGCGCGGGGTGCCGGCGGCCGAACTGCAACGCAGCCGAGGCGGTCGTGGGGCAGCCGAGCGCCGAGGCGGCGCTGCCACGGAGCGCGCGATAGTTCGAATCCACGCAGTAGAGCGAGCGCACGAACTGCAGCGGTTTCATGGTTGAGAAATCACCCGGGAGGCCTAGCGGATAGTTTGCACTCGGCTTGGAGCTGAACCCGCGGGGAGACAGGCTTCCGACGACCACCGTGTCGCGCCCGTGGCCGGTGCCCTGCAGCGCGTTCCAGCCGGCGTCGAGGAGATCGCGGTAGATCAAGGGGGAACTCGGTGTGCGGGAGCCGTCGATCGCCTGGGGCGCCAGCGCTTGACCCCAGTTGGGCTCGTTCCAGATCTCCCACGAGTCGACGCGCGGGAGCGCCGACGCTGATCCCGCGGGCTGATAGATGCCGCTATAGCGTATGCCGAGGGCGCGAACAAACTGTTCGTACTCGCTCGCCGAGGGCTTCCATTGCCCGTAGGGGCCCCCACCGGGCTGATCCTGGCCAGTGGCCCACCGCGGCGCGCCACCCGCGGCCATCAGCAGGATGCCGATGCCATTCGCCTTCGCACCCCTGACGATGGCGTCGAACCGGGCCCAGTTGGCGGCGGGGTATGCGGCCGGATCGACGGCGTTGAATCCCGCCGGGCGCGTCGCCGACGACGGGGCGGGAGCCACGTAGTTCCAATGGACGTACATACGAATCTCTCCCACGCCGAGACTCCGAAGCGTCCTCAGCGTGCCAACAGGATTCTCGGCCAGGCTCTGATCGTCCTCGAACAGGGCAACCTGCGAGGTGGACGCGGAGGCCGCGGGCGGGGCCAGCAGCAGTAGGCCGGCCAGCAAGGCCACGGTGGCCGTGAGCACGCAGGCATGCAGGGCTGAAAGTCGGGTCTGGATCGATTCGCTCATGTCGAGAACAACAGGTCGCGGCGCTGCAAGTTGCGGGTGCTGCGGTTCCCGTGCGCCGGGTCAATCACCCTAGCGAATTGTGATCGAAACGGTTCGGCTGTGGATCGTGGCCCCATGCGGATACCTCCACGCGAGGCGGACGAAGCCGCTTGAGGCAAAGGCCGCCGTCACGTCGAAATAGCCGTGCGCGTTGGTGATCGAGGCAGTCCTGACCGTCTTGAACGCACCGGCGACCCCCGCGGAGAATTCGACCCGGACACTCTGGGGAGCCCCCGTGCTGGCCCGGGCACCGGGGGCGGGGCGGACGCACCCCCATAGCTCCAGCGGCTGGCCCCGTTTACCGCTGGTGACCGGCAGATATACCGGCAGCCGATAGGCCGCGAGCGTCGCTTTCGGCGTCCCGTCCGCAAATTGAAGGCCGGTGGCGAATCCGCCAAGCGCGTCCGCCCCCGCGGGATCGTTCAGTAGGTACTGGTCGTAGGAGCGCACGCGCGGCTCCTTCCACGTGATGTACTCCGACCAGTTCAGGTACAAGGCGGCGGTCGCGGGGGAGACGGCGCTAGCGATCTTCTCCGGCGGATTGGTCTGATATCCGAACTCCGTCGAGTAGATCGGAACCTGGGAAAACGCGCCATAAGCCGCTCGTGCCCGGTCCAGGGTCCGCTCCAGGATAGGGATGGCGGCCAGGTCGGCGTAGTCCGGCTCGTCAGCGGTGACGAAGTCCGGAGGCACCTGGCCCTGCGGATAGGGATGCACGGAGAATCCGCTGGCCTGAAACAGCACCGGGTGCACGGTGGGGAACGATCGAGTGCCTCTGGCATCCACCGGACAGCCCCGGAGCGCCGCCGCTGCTCCCCGCAACGGGTGCATGGCCGTGTCGACGCAGTACAGAGCACGGATGAACCTCAGCGGCACCATCCCGGAGAAATCGCCGGGGTTGTTGCCGGTGGTAATGCCCCGGGGTGCGAGCTCGCCGATCAGGAGCGTGTCCCGCCGATGGCCCGTCCGCCGGAACGCCGCCCAAGCGACGTCGATCAAGCTCCGGTACTGGCGCGGCGAGACTTCCACCGCGGAGCGGTCGATCGCCTGAGGCGCAAGATCGGGGCCGTAGTTGGGCTCATTCCAGATCGACCAGAAGTCCACGCGAGGCAGGGCAGAGGCGCCTGCGATCGGCGTAAATCCGCCGCTGTACCGTTTGGCCACGGCCTGCACGAAGGCACCGAATTCACCCGCTGAGGGCTTCCAGGCCCCCCTGAACGGTCCACCCGGCGCCCCGCGCGGGATAGCCCACAGGGGCGCCGGACCGCTGAGCAGCAAGTCGAGTCCGATCCCCCGGGCACGCGCGTCACGCACGATTCGGTCGTAGGTCGAGAACCCGCCGTTCCCGTACGCCCCCGGGTTCGAGGCGTCAAAGCGAACGGGACGCAGCTGGGACTTCGCTCCGGGTGCAACGGCCGCCCACGGCACGTACACCCGGACGCGGTCCACGCCGAGCCTGCGCAGCGCATCCAGGGTCCTGCCCGGGTGAGCACGCAGCTCCGGGTCGGCTTGGAAAATCGATTGAGGACCCGGTCGCGACAGTGCCGCTGTGACCGCGGAGCGATGGCTTGAGCCGCAGCCGGGCAGCGCGACCAGCGCGACCAGCGCGACCACCGCGAGGGCCAGCGCGCTAGCGGCGGGTGCGGTGGGTTGTCGGCGCGCTCGGTGGGCGGTGGGCAAGCGCAGCAGGATACGGGCCTGGCCCGCGGTCCGAGGCGTGTTTGCGTTTGGGGAGCCGGGGCGTGTTGCGTTTGGGGACGCGGTGCTTTGGCTTGTTCGCCGCCAGCGTCGTGCCCGAGTTGCGCAGCTGCAGCGCGGTGAACGTGACGGCGAGATCGGTCGCGGGGTCGCTGCCGGCCAGCGCGAACAGGCCCACCTTGACGTTGCTGAGGCTGGCCCCCGTGTTGTAGAGCTCGACGAAATGCAGGCCGTCCCCGGAGTAGAGCGTCGTGTAACGCGGGCCATGCTTGACCATCCGCAGCCACACGCCGCCGGCCAGCTGGGGCACGGCGACGGTCCTCAACACCTGGGTGATCGGAGCCCTTGAGAGGTCGTCCGCTGTCGTCTCGCTGATTCGAACCGTCCCCGAGCTGTACTCGAGGTCCAGCTTCAGATAGTTCCTGTCGTCCTGGTAGGCCACGATGCCGCCCTGCTGGGTGGCCACGTGCGGGGGGACGCTGAACTGCAACCGCGTTTGCAGCGTCCAATCGCCCAGCGCAGGCTCCACCAGCAGGTTGCGGGCGGTGTGGGTGGCGAAGTCGCCCGGCTCCGCGCCCACCGTCAGCGACCCGGGGACGAGACGGACGTGCAGGCGGTCAGGCCGGATCCAGCTCCACGCCGGCCCGGGCCGGCTACCCGAGAATGCGTCGGCGAGCGCCGGGCGGGCAAAGTGCACGGCGTAGGTGAACGAGACGCCGTCCGCTCCCGTGACCGTCGCGGTCGCGCGGCCGGGAATGCTCGCTGCCTGGGTCAAGCGCATGTGAGCTCCCGGGCCCGGGGGGGACGCGCTGATCCGAGGCTTGCCGACGCCCTTCGGGACGAGCACGTCGTAACTGAACGCGTCGGAATAGAAGCTCGGCAGCGGCTT
>CAXMLR010000477.1:0-6011 GCA_964194275.1 uncultured Solirubrobacterales bacterium | reverse complement strand
GGACTGGACCATCCGGCTGATCGCGTCGGCGATCTGCCTGCGCAGGTCCGCCACCTCCTCGGCCAGCGGACGGCTGGAGCTCATTTCCGTGAACAGGACCCGCCAGCCGTCGCGATGCTCCTCGACGAAGGCGAGAAACTCGCCGACACGTGTCCTCAGGCGGGCGATCGGTGGATCGTGCTCACCATTCGCCCGGAGCAGCCGATCGAGCAGCTCTCGGCCCATGCGGTTGATGTAGGCGACGTACAGCTCCTCCTTGGAGCCGAAGTACGCGTAGACCATCGGCTTGGAGACGTCCGCGAGCGCTGCGATCTCCGCCATCGAGGCCGAGTGGTAGCCGTCCCGGGCGAAGGCCTGGCCGGCCACTTCGAGGATCAGCTGCTCGCGCTCGCGCCGGGGCATCCCCCGGGTGCCCGCCTTACGAGGCCGGCGGCTTGATTGAGACGCTGCGGATGCGGCACGAACGGACAAAAGTTGGTTAGGAAAAGTACCTCGAGGGATATTACTCTTGAGTACATGCCCGAGAAAGGTGCTCCCCCAAACGTACATCCGATCCAGCGACGTGTGCTAAAGGCGCTCGGTGCGCTCAGCTCACCGCTCCTGATCGACGATTACCTCGAGCTGATCAACCCGCTGTGGTCCACGCGCGAGTTGCGCGGGCGGATCGAGAACATCAATCACGAGACCGAGGATGCCGCCACCGTGCTGATCAAGCCCGGCTACCGATGGTCGGGCCACAAGCCAGGACAGTATCTGCGTATCGGGCTCGACATCGAGGGCGTGCGGCACTGGCGCGCCTACTCCCTGACCTCGGACCCATGGCGTGAAGACGGATTGATCAGTATCACGGTGAAGAACGTCGACGAGGGCAAGGTTTCGCCGTATCTGGTCCGTCGTGGCCGGCCCGGCACGATCGTCGCCCTCGGCGGAGTGGAGGGCGACTTCATCCTGCCGGAGGATCCGCCGCAGAAGCTGTTGTTCATCAGTGCCGGGAGCGGGATCACCCCGATCATGAGCATGCTCCGCTATCTCGACCACAGCCACGAGCTCGGAGATGTGGTGTTGTTGCACTCGGCTCGCCACACCGACGACGTCATCTTCGGCCCCGACCTGCGGGAGCTGGACAAGCACCATCAGGGCTTCCGCCTGCACGAGCAACTGACCAGCGAGCACGGTCGGATGGGCCCGGACGACCTGGAGAAGCTGTGCGAGGACTGGCGCGAGCGCGACGCATACATGTCCGGCCCTGGAGAGATGCTCGATGCCTTCACCGAGCACTGGGAGGAGCACGGCAACTGCGAGCGGCTGCACATGGAGCGCTTTCAGCCCAAGCTCGGGCTGGGTGAGGGCAGCGAGGGCGAGGGCGGCTCGATCAAGTTCCTCAAGTCGCGCGGCGAGGCTCGGTCCGACGGCAAGGTGCCGATCCTGGTGGCCGGGGAGGAGGCCGGGCTGGATCTCCCGTACGGTTGCCGGGAGGGGATCTGCCACACGTGCGTCGGCGAGCTTCGCTCCGGCCGGCTGCGGGATCTGCGCAACGGCGAGGTCTACGGCCAGGACGGCGAGATGGTCCGGACGTGCATCAGCGCGCCCGAGGGCCCAGTCGAAATTGATTTGTAGTTCTGAACCTGACAAGGGAGAATCATGGAAGCCGCAACCGCAAGCCAGAACGGTCACCACACCAACCGTCACGTCGCGCTCGACACGTCCGAGAACCCGCTGCACCGGTTGACTCCGGAGCAGATCGAGGAGATCGGCAAGGAGTTCGACCGGCTGCACGAGCAGGTCAAAGCCGACCTGGGCGAGCGCGACTCCAAGTACATCCGCTCGATGATCGCGCTCCAACGCCAGCTCGCCCTGCTGGGTCGCATCGAGATGATCGCGTCGCGCTGGCGGGTGCCGTGGGTGCTCGGGGCGTCCACGCTCGGCCTGGCCAAGGTCCTCGAGAACATGGAGATCGGACACAACGTCCTGCACGGCCAGTGGGACTGGATGAACGACCCGGTGATCAACTCCCGGGCCTGGGACTGGGACACCGCGTCGACGGCCGAGTCCTGGCGGCACTCTCACAACTACATCCACCACACCTACACCAACATCATCGGCAAGGACAAGGATCTCGGCTACGAGATCATGCGAATCGATCCGGCCCAGAAGTGGCACCCGGTATATCTGCTGCAACCCTTCTACAACATCCTGCTCAGCCTGCTGTTCGAGTGGGGGGTGGCCGTGCACGACCTCGACCTCGAGGCGATCCGGTCCGGCGAGAAGGGGATGGATCAGGTGGCGAAAGACCTCAAGGGCATCGCGGGGAAGGCGCGCGGCCAGATCCTCAAGGACTACATCGCCTGGCCCGTGATCAGCGGCGCCGTGATGACCCTGATCGAGCTGGCGAGCATCAGCGCCAGGGAACACGCCGACCAGGACAGCAAAAAGCCGACCGTCCAGGCCAGGCGCGTGGGTCGTAAGCTCCGGCGCAGGCGGGAGAGCTTCGGCCAGAACGTCGTACGCCAGCTGATCGAGCGGCGCTCGTTCCGGGAGCCGTTCACGCGCACGCTGACCGCGAACGTGGTGGCGAACCTGATCCGCAATGTCTGGTCCTACGCGATCATCTTCTGCGGTCACTTCCCCGACCAGACGTACACGTTCACCCAGGAGGAAACCAAGGAGGAGACCCGCGGTGGTTGGTACATCCGTCAGCTGACCGGCGCGGCCAACATCGACGGCGGCCCGGTGTTCCACGTGATCAGCGGCAACCTCGGATACCAGGTTGAGCATCACCTGTTCCCGGATATGCCGAGCACCCGCTACGGCGAAATCGCGCCGAAGGTGCGCGAGATCTGCGAGCGTTACGAGCTGCCGTACAACTCAGGGCCGTTCCACCAGCAGCTCGGCATGGTGCAGCGGACGATCTTGCGCCTCGCGCTCCCCGGGGGCAAGGCGCGGCCCAAGCCGGGCCCGTACAAGGGCCCGCTCGTGCGTGGGAGCGGCGAGCAACAGGAACGCACAGTCCGCGCCAGGTCCTGACCGGCCGCACGACGGCGGGTGTGGCTCACAGTCGGGCGCCCGCGGCCCCTGCGATAATCGATTGATGCCGGCAAATCTTGGTGCGATCCTCACCGCGATGGTCACCCCGTTCGATGATCGGGGGGGGCTTGACGAGGACGCGGCGGTCCGCCTGATGAACTACCTCGTCGAGCACGGGTCCGACGGCCTCGTGCTGTGCGGCACCACCGGCGAAGCGGCGACCCTCAACGATGAGGAGCACCTGCGGGTGATCGAGCTCGGCGTGCAGGAGATGCGCGGCCGCTGCACGATCGTCGCCGGAGTGGGCTCGAACGACACGCGACACGCGGTCTACCTGACCGAACGGGCGAGCGAGCTGGGGCCGGACGCCCTGCTGTCGGTGAACCCTTATTACAACCGTCCGAGTCGTCGGGGAATTGTTCGACACTACGAGGAGATCACGCGCGCCACCGATCTGCCGATCCTGCTCTACAACATCCCCCAGCGAACGGGCGCGGACATGTCCAACGATCTGCTCGCCGAGCTGGCGCAGCTCGATCACGTGGTCGGGGTCAAGCAGGCCAACCCTCACAACCTGGCGAGGATCGACGGGCTCGAGATCTATGCCGGCAACGACGACATGCTCGCCGACGTTCTCGATCTCGGCGAGCCGGGCGGGATCTGCGTGGTCAGCCACATCTTCGGTGAGGAGATGCATCGCATGGTCGATCAGCCCGACCGCCGCCGAGAGATCGACCGCAGCCTGTCCGACGTGTACCGGGACATGGCCGGCCCCCTGGCCTGCAGCGTGAAGTCGGCCCTCGCCATGCTCGGCCTCCCCGTGGGCCGGCCGCGGCTGCCCTACGTCGAGCCCGACGAGCGCGAGAACACCGTGATCCGCGAGCTGCTCGAGCGCCACGGACTCCTCCAGGCCGCCCGCGCGTGAGTAGCAGTCTGCGGGTCCTGCCGCTCGGCGGCCTGGGCGAGATCGGCAAGAACATGTTGGTGGTCGAGTACGAGGGCCGCATCGTCGTCGTCGACACGGGGTTACGCTTCCCGACGGCCGAGATGCTCGGGATCGATCTCGTGCTGCCGGATTTCACCTACCTGCGTGAGCGCGCCAAGGACATCGAGGCGTTCGTCATCACCCACGGCCACGAGGACCACGTGGGGGCGCTGCCCTGGGTCCTGCGCGAGCTCGGGGCGGATGCGCCGGTGGTCTACGGCGGCCGTCTGACCATGGCCATGGCCCGCTCGAAGCTCGATGAGCACAAGCTCCGCGACAGCCGGCTCGAAGATCTCGCGCCTGGGGACGAGCTGAACCTCGGCCCGTTCACGGTCGAGCTGGTCCACATGACGCACTCGATCCCCGACGCCTGCGCCGTCGCCCTGACCACCGAGCTCGGCACGGTTCTGGTCACCGGCGACTACAAGTTCGATCAGACCCCCGTCGATGGGCCGCCCGCCGACGTCTCGCGGCTGGCCGAACTCGGCCGGGACGGCGTGCTGCTGCTGTGCGGGGATTCGACTAACGCCGACCGTCCGGGCTTCTCGCCGTCCGAGCGCAACGTCGGGCCGCACCTGGAGGAAGTGTTCGCTCGGGCGCAGGGACGGATCATCGTCACCAGTTTTGCCTCCAACATCCACCGCGTCCAGCAGTGCGTAGATGCCGCGTCCGCCCTCGGCCGCAAGGTCTCGCTGGTCGGGCGCTCGATGCGCAAGAACGTCAACATCGGCCGCTCGCTCGGCCACATCGAAATGCCGGAGGGCATCCTGATCCAGCCCCAGGAGGTCGAGGACTGGCCTGATCACAAGATCGTCGTGATCTCCACCGGCTCCCAGGGCGAGCCGCTGTCCGCGCTGCGGCGGATGGCCCACAACGACCACCGGATGATCAAGCTCCGCCGTGGCGACACGGTCGTGTTCTCGGCCACGCCGATCCCGGGCAATGAACGCGCCGTCAACGAGACGGTCGACCGGCTCTACCACATCGGATGTGAGGTGATCACCCCGCGGGAGGCGCCGATCCACGCGTCCGGCCACGGATACGCGGAAGAGCTGAAGCTGATGCTGAACCTGGTCAAGCCACGCTATGTGCTGCCGGTACACGGCGACCACAAGCGGATCCATCTGCACGCCCAGCTGGCGGACGCCGTCGGGATCCACCCCGACGATGTCTTTCAGGGCGAGAATGGGCTGCCGCTGGACATCGACAGCCGGGGGGCGCGGTTCGGCGAGCCCGAGCAGTCCGGGATGATCTTCGTCGACGGCGTCGACATCGGCGATCCAGCCGATGTTGCCCTGCGCGACCGCCGAATGCTGTCCGCGGACGGGATCTTCATCGTCGTCGCGACGATCTCCGAGCAGTCGGGAAAGCCGGTGGCACCGACCGAGGTGATCTTCCGCGGCGTCCCGTTCATCGAGCAGGCGGACAGCTTGGTCCAGGAGATCCGCGACGAGGTTGAGCGCTCGTTCGAGCGCTCGGCGACCGACGGGGTGCGTGAGATCGATCTGCTCCAGCAGGAGCTACACGATGATCTCGCCGCGTTCGTCTACGACCGGCTGCGGCGCCGGCCGATGGTGCTGCCGGTCGTCGTCGAGGTCTGATCGACCTCCAGCGCGCCGTCGGTCGGCGCGTTCGCCGGCTCGCTCGGCAGGCGGATGACGAAGCGCGTCCCACCGTGGTCCGGACGCTCGAGCGTGACCGTGCCGCCGTGCGATTCGGCCACGGCGCGGACAATCGCCAGGCCGAGGCCCGAGCCCCGACCGCCGTCACGCCCGCCTCGCACAAAGCGCTCGAAGATCCTTCGTTCGAGCTCGGGGGGGATCCCGGAACCGTCGTCCTCGACCACGAGCACTCCCGCGCCGTCGCCGAACTCCGTCCGCGCGCGGACGTGGGTGCCAGGCGGAGTGTGGCGCAGCGCGTTCTCGAGCAGGTTCAGCGTCAGGCGGTGCAGATCGTCGCGCACCCCCTGGACCACCGCCGAGCCGGCCTCGATCGTCAGTTC
>CAXMLR010000476.1:0-2039 GCA_964194275.1 uncultured Solirubrobacterales bacterium | reverse complement strand
CGGGCGCGCATGCGCGCCCGTCTTCCTGATCTAGGCCATCGGCAGCGACATGCCGACCGGCCTGGGTGCGGCGGCGGGGGCTGGCTCCTGCATCACCGGCAGCTCGATCGGCGACAGCGCGATCAACCCGCGCGCGGCTTGGTGCAGCGCCTGGGCGGCAGGGTCGTCCGGGTCGGAGAAGACCAGCGGTGTACCTGAATCGGATTGCTCTCGCAGGGGCATGGTCAGCGGGATCTTGGCCAGCAGCGGAACCTCGAGCTCCTCGGCCAGCAGCGCTCCGCCGCCCTCGCCGAAGATCTGGTAGCGCTGGCCGTCGGGGGTGACGAAGCCGGACATGTTCTCGATCACCCCGGCCACCTCCAGCTTCAGCTTGGTCGCCATCTCGGCCGAGCGTCGCGCCACCTTCTGAGCCACCGGCTGGGGCGTGGTGACGATCAGGAACTTGGCCTGGGGCAGCAACTGGGCGAGCGTCATTGAGACGTCGCCGGTTCCGGGAGGCAGATCGATCAGCAGATAGTCGAGCACGCCCCAATCGACGTCCTCGAGGAACTGCTGGAGCGCCTTGTGGAGCATCGGGCCGCGCCAAACGACCGCGGCGTCCTGCTCGACGAAGAAGCCGATCGACATCACCGCGATGCCCTCATGGGCGATCAGTGGGATCAACTTGCGCTCGGAGTTCACGCGCGGGCGCTCGCCGCCGAGGCCCAGCATCCGGGGCTGGCTGTAACCCCAGACGTCGGCATCGAGGACGCCCACTTTGCGTCCGTCAGCGGCCAGCGCGGCGGCCAGGTTGGCGGTAACGCTCGATTTGCCCACTCCGCCCTTGCCCGAGCCGATGCAGATGATGTTCTTGACCTGGGCCAGCGCGCCCTCGGGCAGGGTGCCGCGGCCGAGCTTCTTGCCCAGCGCCTGCTTCTCTGGGTCGGAGAGCACGTCGAAGCTGACGTTGACGGCGCTGACGCCGTCCAGCTTGCGAACGGCCGACGCGACGCCATCCTGGAAGTGACTGCGGATCGGGCAGCCGGGGGTGGTCAGCGAGACCATCACGTCGACAACGCCGTTTTCGTGGATGTCGACCGATCGCACCATCTCGAGCTCGACGATGTCGCGGCGGAGCTCCGGGTCGATGACGACGCGCAGGGAGTCGATGATCTGGTCTTTCGTGGGCATGGTTTGATTGTGGCAGACGGATGGTGGGTTCCGGCGGGGCCACGAACAAAGCACCAAATCGTCCGAGTCCGTGCCGGTTTGGTGCGAACTTCGGGGTGAGCGCGAACAAAGCACCAAACCGGGCGCGCCAGCCGCGCTTTGGTTCGAACTTCGGTCGGCCTGGCGCCTGATCCGAGCGGATGGCCTCATTTCGCCGCAATCTCCGTCGCAGCGATGGTTCACGTCATGGGCGGCGGCTCACCCTCCTCAATGCACAGTTCAGCCCTGCCCCGACGATTAAGGACCGACGGGGCGCCACTTGCGTGACGCCCCGGCGGTTGAGGGAGGAGAGGGTGCTGCATTCGCCGGCGAGGATATGAGGCCGGCGAACCTCTCCCGCTGTTCGGCGCTCTCCTCGGCGCCGGAGCGGGGTAAATCGGTGACTAGATCGCGCTGGTGATGCGACCCTGGGCGTCGGAGACGATCTTCTCGACCCGCGAGGTCAGCTGACCTGACTGCTTCTCGATGTCCTTGCGGACCGAGCGCACTTCACGCTCGAAGCGGCGACGGTTGTGCTTGACCGTGCGCTCCACCCGGGTGCGGCGCTGACGCAGCTCGCGCTCGAAGCGAGTCCGCGTCTTGCGGACCTGGCGCTCGAAGCGGTTGCGGGCGGTCGCGCCACGGCGCTCGTAGCGCTTGATCTCGCGCTCGAGGCTGGCCCGGCTGCGGTACTTGGTGCTCAGTCCCTTTACCGTTGAGGCCAGGTTCTCCTGGGCCAGAAGGGTCGCGCCGACCGGAACCAGAACAGCGCGCTCGGCGATCTCCTGAACCAGGTCGACCGTCGTCTTGGGGCCGGTCGAGGTGGTCGTCGACGCGCCGGTCTTGCGGGC
>CAXMLR010000475.1:0-2234 GCA_964194275.1 uncultured Solirubrobacterales bacterium | reverse complement strand
CACTAACCCTGCCCGACGGCGCCACCGGCGCCGACGCCGCTGCCGCGATCGGTTCGGGCCTGGCCCGCGCCGCTCTGGCGGTCAAGGTGAACGGGGAGACCCGCGACCTGTCACGCCCGCTGCCCGAAGGCGAAGGCGGGGCCGAGAAGATCGCGATCGTCACCGACCGCAGCGGGGACGAGGCCCTCGAGCTGATCCGCCACGACGCGGCACACGTGCTGGCGGCGGCGGTGATGGAGCTCTACCCGGGGGTCAAGATCTCGATCGGGCCGCCGATCGAGAGCGGCTTCTACTACGACTTCGACTTTCCCGACGGCACGACCCTGAGCGACGCCGACTTCGAGCGCGTCGAGGCGAAGATGCGGGAACACATCAGTGCGGATGAACCATTCGTGCGGGAAGACGTGCCGGTCGCCGAAGCGCTGCAGCGCTTCGAGTCCGAAGCTCAGGACTACAAGGTCGAGTTGATCGAGGATCTCGTTCGTGATCAGCACGTCGAGACCGTCTCGCTGTACACCAACGGCCCGTTCACCGACCTGTGCCGCGGCCCGCACTCGCCGAGCACGAGCCGGGTCAGGGCGTTCAAGCTGCAGTCGGTCGCCGGCGCCTACTGGCGTGGGGACTCGAGCCGGCCGATGCTCACGCGCGTGTATGGGACCGCGTTCTTCTCCAAGCAGGCGCTGGTCGAGCACCTCGAACGGCTCGAGCGCGCTCGCGCCAACGACCACCGCCGGCTCGGGCCGCAGCTCAACATGTTCATGTTCTCCGACGTCGCGCCGGGATCCGCGTTCTGGCTGCCGGCGGGGACCGAGGTGTTCAACTCGCTCGTGGCGCTGAGCCGCGAGATGGGCCGAGCGCGTGGCTATACCGAGGTCAAGACGCCGCTGCTGTTCGACCGCGCGCTGTGGGTGACCTCCGGGCACTGGGAGAAGTACCGCGAGCACATGTTCGTGACCGAGTCCGAGGACCGGCCGATGGCGATCAAGCCGATGAACTGCCCCGGCCACTGCCAGCTCTTCTCGCTGCGCCCGCATTCCTACCGGGATCTGCCGGTGCGCTACTCCGAGCCCGGCTTGTTGCACCGCAACGAGCCGAGCGGCAGCTTGCACGGCCTCCTGCGCGTGCGTCACTTCATCCAGGACGACGGCCACATCTTCTGCACCGAGGACCAGATCCGCGACGAGGTTGTGGGGGTGCTCGAGTTCGCCTTCGCGACCTACGACGTGTTCGGGATCGACGTCCGCCTGGAGCTCTCGACCCGGCCCGAGCAGCGGATCGGCGCAGACGAGCTGTGGGACAAGAGCGAGGCGGCGCTGCTCAGGGCCCTGGAGGACCAGGGGCTGGCGTACGACCTCAACGAGGGCGACGGCGCGTTTTACGGGCCGAAGATCGACATGCACATGACCGACTCGCTCGGTCGCTCGTGGCAGCTCGGCACGATTCAGCTGGACTACAACTTTCCTGAACGCTTCGAGCTCACCTACACGGGCGCGGACAACGTCGAGCACCGGCCGGTGATGATCCACCGTGCGCTGATGGGCTCCTACGAGCGCTTCATCGGCATCCTGCTCGAGCACTTCGGCGGCGAGCTTCCCGTGTGGCTGGCCCCGGTGCAGGCGATCCTGCTGCCGATCTCCGACCGGCACTCGGCGTATGCCGAGACGGTGGCCGCGCGGTTGCGCGAGGCCGGGCTGCGCGCCGAGACGGATGATCGGACCGAGTCCGTCGGGCGCAAGATTCGTGACGCGGAGATGCGTAGAATCCCATACATGCTCGTGGTCGGCGATCGCGAGCAGGAGTCCGAACAGCTTTCGCTGCGTGAGCACGGGCACGGCGACTCAGGGTCCGTCGGAACGGCTGAGTTCATCGAGCGGTTGGGCGATGAGGCGAAAAGTCGCACTCGGCGCTAATTCCGCCGCTATACTTTCCTGCGTTGACCCAACTGCTCCGTCACACACGGCTCCGCGTCGCTTGACGTTTCGCCGCCTCTCTCACTAGTGCCGGTCCCTCGCAGGTTTGACCGGCGTCCGCCGGAGCGGGACCAGACGCGGATCAATGACCGTATCCGCGTGCCTGAGGTCCGGCTGATCGGCGAAGACGGGAACCAGATCGGCGTCGTCAAGACGTCCGAGGCTCTGTCGTATGCCCAACAGCGTGATCTCGACCTGGTCGAGGTGGCGCCCGAGGCCCGGCCGCCCGTCGTTCGCGTGCTCGACTACTCGAAGTACAAGTAC
>CAXMLR010000474.1:0-5128 GCA_964194275.1 uncultured Solirubrobacterales bacterium | reverse complement strand
AGCAGCAGATGCTCGCGATCGGCCGCGCCTTGATGGCCCGACCGCGGCTGCTGCTGCTCGATGAGCCCTCGATGGGCATCGCGCCGATCCTGGTTCAGCGCATCTACCAGACCATCGCTGAGATCAACCGTGCCGGTGTCGCCATCCTGCTCGTGGAGCAGAACGCAAACTACGCGCTCGACGTCTCCGCCCGCGGCTACGTGCTGGAAACGGGACAAGTCGCGCTCACCAACGACTCGGCCAAATTGCGCGACGACCCTGAAGTCCAGCGGGCCTACCTCGGCGCATGACGTTGTTCGCCTCCCACACCAGCTCGTGGGCAACGCCATGATCGGCGCCACCGGGCTCTACCTGCTGTTCGTCTGGCTGATCTCTGCCGCCGCCGGGTCGTGGCTGACGGAGCGGAAAGGCTACGGCGAGCGCCTCGGGCTGGCGTTCGGCCTGCTGCTGTCGGCGATCGGGCTGCTGATCGTGCTGCTGCTTCCGGGCCGGCCCGGCTCGACCTGGAAGCTCGACGGGCCGCTGCCGAAGCGCCGACGGGCGTAGCGGCGGGGCGGCGGTCGTTCCACTGCGCCGCGCCCGAAACCCCGCGCCCCGGCATCCACCCGCGGCCGACGCCTACCGCCCCGGCAGCAGCCTCATCTCTTCCGTGGAGGCAAACCCCAACTCGTTCCCGGCCTCCGCGGTCCCGCTCTCCCGCGCCTCCTCGGCCACAGCCGCCGCCACCGCGCCGACCACCTCACGATTGAACACCGACGGAATGATGTAGTCCTCGCGAATCTCGTCGACAGTGACAATGTCAGCGATGGCCCGGGCGGCGGCGGTCTTCATCCGTTCGGTGATCTGCGTCGCGCGCACATCCAGAGCGCCGCGGAACACACCCGGGAACGCGAGCACGTTGTTGATCTGGTTCGGGTAGTCCGAGCGCCCGGTCGCCACGACCCGAGCAAACCGCGCCGCGTCCTCCGGGGAGACCTCGGGGTCGGGATTGGCCATCGCGAACACGATCGGGCCCGGGTTCATCGCCGCCAGTGCCGGCGCCTCCAGAACTCGCGCGCCGGAGAGCCCGATGAACAGATCCGCCCCCTCAATCGCCTCCGCGACCCCACCCGCTCGCCGCTCGAGGTTCGTCACCAGCGACAGCTCCCGCTTGACCGCTCCCATCGTCCCGTCGAGGAAATCCGCCCGATCAGCCGAAAGCGCGCCCCGGGAATCGCATCCGATGATGTGACGAGCCCCCGCGGCGAGCAGAATCCGTGTCACCGCCACGCCCGCGGCACCCATCCCGACGATCACGATCCGGATCTCCTCGAGCCTGCGCCCGGTCAGCGTCAGCGCGTTCAGCAGCGCGGCCAGCACCACGATTGCCGTCCCGTGCTGATCGTCGTGAAACACGGGAATGTCCAGGAGCGCCTTCAGCCGGTCCTCGATCTCGAAGCATCGCGGCGCCGAGATGTCCTCGAGGTTGATCCCCCCGAAGCCGGGAGCGATGGCAGAGACCACCGCGACGATCTCGTCCGGATCCCGCGTGTCCAGGCATATCGGAAACGCGTCGACACCGGCGAACTCCTTGAACAGCATCGCCTTGCCTTCCATCACCGGCATCGCCGCGCGCGGTCCGATGTCACCCAGTCCGAGGACGGCAGTGCCGTCCGAGACGACGGCCACCGTGTTGCGCTTGATCGTGTACTGGAACGCCTTGTCCGGATCCCGACTGATGGCGGCGCAAACCCGCGCGACTCCGGGGGTGTAGGCCATCGACAGATCGTCCCGGGTCTTCAGCGGGCTCTTGTTCTGGATCTCGATCTTTCCCCCGACGTGGAGCAGGAACGTGCGGTCGGTGGCGTCGAGCACGTTGGCACCCGGAACTCCGTTCACCGCCTCGGTCAGGCGAGGCCAGTCGGCCGCGTCGGAGGTCTCGACGGTGATGTCACGCACCGTGTGGGTGCCCTCGACCTGCACGAGGTCAACGGCCCCAATCGTGCCGCCCGCCTCGCCGATCGCGCTGGCGACCTTTCCGAGCATCCCGGGAAGGTGGTCGATCTCGACTCTGAGGGTGAGGCTGTACTGAGCGCTGGGGGTGGTGGCCACTTGGCGAGATAGCCTGACATACAGCTCAGCCCCACGTACGACACGTGTCCACTCACAGCGCAGACGAGCCAACGACATGCCCGATGAACTCTTCCTGATCGACGGAAACAGCCTCGCCTACCGGGCGTTCTTCGCGCTGCCGGAATCGATCGCCACCTCGACCGGAATGCCCACCAACGCGATCTTCGGCTTTGCCTCGATGCTGGTGAAGATCCTCACCGATTACGGGCCGAAGGCGACGGTCGTGGTCTGGGACGCGGGCGACACGGGTCGCAAGGCGCTCTTCCCCGAGTACAAGGCGCAGCGCTCGAGCCGTCCGGACCTGCTCAAGGAACAGTGGCCGCATCTGGAGCCGCTCGTCGACGCCTTCGGCTACCGCAACCTGGCGATCGCAGGCTACGAGGCTGACGACGTCATCGCCTCGATCGTCGAGCGGGCTAAGCGACAGGAGCCGCCCGTCCCGGTGATGGTGGTGACCGGAGACCGCGACGCGTACCAGCTGGTCGACGACGGCGTCCGGATCATGACCACGTCCCGGGGAATCACCGACACCCGGGTCTACGACCGTGACGGCGTGCTCGAGCGCTACGGGATCCCGCCAGAGCTCGTCCCTGACTTCATCGGCCTGAAGGGCGACACCAGCGACAACATTCCCGGTGTCCCCGGCATCGGGGACAAGACCGCGTCCGACCTGCTGCAGCGCTTCGGCTCGTTGGAGAACGTGCTGGCCAGCGTCGATCAGATCAGCGGCGCCAAGCGCAAGCAGAACCTGACCGATCACGCCGAGGATGCCCGCATCTCCAAGCAGCTCGCCACGGCCAAGCGCGACATCCCCCTCGATCTCGACGTGGCCGAGTTCGTCTCCGCTGAGCCGGACCGCTCGCGGCTGCGCGACGTGTTCCGGGAGTTCGAACTGCGGGACCCACTGCGCCGGCTCGAGGAAGCGCTCGGCTCCGCCGACGCCGCAGCGCCGGCCCCGGTGGCCGAGAGCGCCATCACCGCCAACCTCAAACAGGTGACGCTGGCGGAGCTGCAGGGCCTGCCGCACACGGAGACGACCGTCGCCACGCGCGCGCCCGACACCCCGGAGGACGCCCTGTTCGCCATCGATCAGGGCTTTCGCTTCGGGGTATATGCCGATGGGGCCAAGGACGTGCTGGCGGGGAACGCGCCGAACTCGGAGGATCTCGTGCGCACGCTCGGCACGCGTCCCGTGGTCGCCCACGACGCCAAGGCGCTCGGCGAGGTTCCGGCCACGCTCGCGCACGACACCGAGATCGGTGCCTACCTACTCGAGCCGGCCCGCCGGGCCTACCCGTTCCGCGAGTTGTGTGAGGAGCGGGGCCTGGCCGCCGCTGCGTCAATCACCGACGAGGCGGCCGCCGATGCCTTGCTCCTCCACGCCCTGGCCGCCTGGCAGCGCGAGCAGATCCGCAGCCGCGGCCTGACCGACCTGCTGAACGACGTTGAACTCCCGCTCGTCCGCCTGCTGCGCAACATGGAGCGAGCTGGGCTGAAACTGGACACCGAGCGCCTGCGGGAGATTTCGACCCGGGTCAAACAGGAGGCGGACGAGCTCGAGCGCGATATCTACGAGCTGGCGGGAGAGGAGTTCACGCTCGGCTCGCCCAAGCAGCTCGAGGAGATCCTGTTCGGCAAGCTCGGCCTGTCGCGCAAACGCCGCGGCAAGACCGGCTACTCGACCGACGCGCGCGTGCTCCAGGCCATCCGCGACGAGCACCCGGTGATTCCGAAGATCGAGCGCTTTCGGGAACTGACGAAGCTCGCACAGACCTACCTCGATGCCCTCCCGGCACTGATCGCAGCCGATGGTCGGCTGCACACCACGTTCAACCAGACCGCCGCGACGACGGGACGGCTGTCATCGAACAATCCGAACCTCCAGAACATCCCGATCCGCACCCCGCTCGGACGGGAGATCCGGGCGTGCTTCATCGCCGAACCCGGCAACCTGCTCGTCTCGGCAGACTATTCGCAGGTCGAGCTGCGCCTGCTCGCGCACATCGCCGGCGAGGATGTGCTCAAGGAAATCTTCCGCCGCGGCGAGGATGTCCACACCGCTACGGCGTGTCGCGTGTTCAATGTGACACCGGAGCAGATCGACCCGGGGATGAGATCAAAGGCGAAGATGATCAACTACGGCATCGTCTATGGGCTGTCGGCCTACGGAATGGCCGACCGGCTCGACATCCCTCAGCCCGAAGCTGACGAGTTCATTCAGCGCTACCTCGCCGGGTTCCCGGCCGTCAATCGCTTTATCGAGGAGACGATCACTCAAGGGACCGAGCACGGCTACGTCTCGACCCTGTTCGGCCGTCGCCGGCAGGTGCCGGAGCTACGCGCCCGGCGCTGGGAGATGCGCAAGCAGGGTGAGCGGTTCGCGGTGAACATGGTGATTCAGGGGACCGCTGCCGACATCATGAAGATGGCGATGGTGAGGACAGAGCGGGCGCTGCGCGAAGCCGATGTCAAGGCCCGGCTCATCCTCCAGATTCACGACGAGCTGCTGTTCGAGGGCCCGTCAGAGGAGGCCCAGCAGGTGCAGCAGATCGCCTGCGAGCAGATGGCCGCCGCGTTCGCGATGGATCCGCCGCTGGCCGTCGAGGCCGGCATCGGGACCGACTGGCTGAGTGCCAAGTGAGCCGGCTCGGTCTCATCGCTGCCGTAACCGCCCTGCTCGCCCTCCCTGCCACTTCTGGCGCCCACGCCGGGACCTTCGGCGGGGTGATCGCCGACATTCCCACCGGCGGCCACGTCCACCGCCAGCCGCTGGCCCGGACCGCCGCCAACCTACCGTACCGCGGCGGACCGGTGCTCCACGCCAACCGCACGCACGTGATCTTCTGGCAGCCGTCTGGGTCGGGCCTCGGCTACGACCCGGGGTACCAGTCGTCGATCGAGCAGTTCCTGGCCAACGTCGCCGCCGATAGTCGCATGCCCACCAATGTCTACGGGCTGAGTGGGCAATATCACGACAGCCAGGGACCCGCGGCATACGCGTCGAGTTACGGCGGGG
>CAXMLR010000473.1:0-2053 GCA_964194275.1 uncultured Solirubrobacterales bacterium | reverse complement strand
CGTCGTCTTCACATACGCGCCCGGGTCGTGGTGGAAGCGCACCGACGAACTCTACGAGACCGTCCGCATCGGCGAGGGTCTCGGCGCCAGCGGAAAGCTGAGCGACGAGGCGATCGGGCGTGGGCTCGAGACCCTGACCGTATTCGCCCGGTTCTGCCGCGCTCATGCCCTCGAGGCAGGCCAAGTCATCGCGATCGCCACCAGCGCGATCCGCGACGCAAGCAACCGCGATGAGTTTCTGCGCCGTGCGCACGAGGCGAGCGGGCTGAAGCTCGAAGTCCTATCGGCCATCGACGAGGCCCGGTACGGCTACGTCGCCGCCGTAAACACGACCACGCTGAGCGATGGGGTGGTCGTCGATCTCGGGGGCGGCAGCATGCAACTGGTCCAGGTGGCCACGCGTCGTGCCCGGGCGATGGATTCTTTTCCGCTCGGGGCGGTACGCCTCACCGAGCGCTTCCTCGCCGGTGGCGGCCCAGCCAAGAAGAAGGACCTGCAGCGCGTCCGCAGCGAGGTGCGCGACTCGCTGTCCGAGCTCGATTGGCTGCGGGACGGCGGCTCACGACTGGTGGGACTCGGGGGAGCGGTCCGGAACCTCGCTGCCGCGGCCCAGCGAGCCGCGGGGCAGCTCGACCTCGGCGTGCAGGGGTTTCTCATCACCCCAGCGACGATCTCCGAGCTCGTCGAGACCCTCGCGGCGCTGCCCGCATCAGAGCGCGGCACGGTCCCTGGCATCAAACCCGGGCGCGGGGACATCATCCTGGCCGCCGCGCTGGCGCTCGAGACGGTGCTCGAGCTCGGCGGCTTCGACGGGATCGAGGCGACGGAGGCCGGACTGCGGGAAGGCGTCTTCTTCGGCCGTACCCTGCTCGCCGGCGGAGAGCCACTGTTCGAAGATGTTCGCGCCGCGGCGGTGCGCAACCTGGCCGTTCAGTACGAGCCCGATCTGCCCCACGCCGAGCACGTGGCGAAACTGTCGCTGGAGATGCACAAGTCGCTGGTGGCCGGGGGACTGTTCGAGCCCGCCGACGGCGAACGTGAGCTGCTGTGGGCGGCGGCGATGCTTCACGACGTCGGCATGACGATCTCCTACGACGATCACCACAAGCACTCCCAGTATCTGATCGTCAGTGCCGAGCTTCCCGGTTTCGACCCGCGCGAGCGAGCCCTGATCGCCCAGATCAGCCGCTATCACCGCAAGGGGACAGCCAAGCTCGGCGAGATGGCGGGCCTCGCCCGCCGCGGCGATGAACCTCTGCTCGAGCGGTGCTCGCTGATCCTCCGCCTTGCCGAGCATCTCGAGCGTGGCCGTGACCAGTCGGTCCGCGAGGTCCGGCTGCACGCCAACGGCGACGGGGTCGATCTCCATCTGGAGGCGGACGGGGACCTCACCCTCCCGCGCTGGAGCGTCGATCGCTACGGCGACGACGAAGCGTTTCAGCGTGTGTTCGGGCGGCGGCTGCTGATCGGCTGAACATCGACTGGCGCCGCCGCGCGGAAACGAGGGTACCGTGGAGGCTGTGAGAAATAAAATCGTGGTGCTCGCGGTGTTCGTGGCCCTGGCGGTTCCAAGTGCAGCGGCCGCCAGTCCAATTGCCCACGTTCTGTCCGGCCAGACGCTCAGCGGCAGCGCGATTCCCTGCCCTGCGCAGTCGGACGGCGTGCGCGTGTGTCACGGCACCGATGGCGGCGGCGGTGCCTCCGATCTGCGCCTGAAGACCTTTGACGGGGTCCCGCTCGAGATCTACGTGATCCTGCCCCCAGCCCCCGCCGCGGGCACCGACGGCAACTATCCGCTTGTGATACAGAGCCACGGCTACGGTGGGAAGGCGGGCGGCCCCGATGACACGCAGTTCGCCGGACCGACGGCCGACGCCTGGGCGAAGGCGGGGTATGCGGTCGTACAGCTGACGGCACGAGGCTTCAACGACTCCTGCGGCACCGCGGCCTCGCGCCTGGTCAGCCCGTCGGCCTGCCTCGCCGGCTACATCCGGCTGGACGACACGCGCTACGAAGTCCGCGATGCCCAGTACGTGTCCGGCCTCCTCGCCGA
>CAXMLR010000472.1:0-5314 GCA_964194275.1 uncultured Solirubrobacterales bacterium | reverse complement strand
ATGTGTATAAGAGACAGGCGGTGGCGCTCGAGCCCCCCCGCGCCGACGCCGCCGTTCCCCTGGCCAGAATCCTGTACGGACGGGGCGAGATCGACGAGGCGCTGCAGGTGTTGGGACGCGTGCCCGGCAGCTTCGCTGCTGACGGGCTCACCGCCCGGATTGGGATCGAACGGGATGCCGCGGCCGGCGGCCGGCCTGAGCTCCCGGATCTCACTGCGGCGTTCGCCGCGATGGACGCCAGCGAGCATCGGCAGGCGCTGGATCTACTGCTCCAGGCTCTGCCGAGCGCCGACGGGGCGCGTGATGACATCCGTCGCGTGGTCGTCGGCATCCTCGACGAGCTCGGCGTGGAGAGCCCGCTCGCCCGCGACGCGCGCCGGCGGTTGGCCTCAGTGCTCTACTGATCCTCACACCGTCAGCGTCAGCTGCTCAGCGGCTGATCGGTCAGCCTGCTCGAGGCCGGCCACCCGCACACCGAGCAGGCGGACCGGGCGTTCCGGCGCAAAGCGTCTGAGTAGATCGAGCGCGACGGGTCCGACGCGCTGCACCGAGGCCACCGCATCCGGCAGCGTCCGTGCCCGCGTGTGGGTGGTGAAGTCGTCGAGTCGAATCTTGATGCCGATCGTGCGCCCACAGCGGCCCTGTTCGGCGAGACCGGCACACAGGCGTTCGACCAGGCCCTCGAGGATCTGCTCCAGCTGCGGGAGGCCGGTGATGTCGTGATCGAAGGTCGTCTCGCGCGACTCGGAGATGACCTTGCGCTCCTGGGTCACCGGCGTGTCGTCCTCGAACCGGGCGCGGCGTTGCAGCTCGGCGCCGGCCCGGGCGCCAAAGCGAGCCGACAGTTCCTCCCCAGACGCAACGGCAAGTTCGCCTAGCGTGGCGATTTGCAGTGCCCGCAGCCGCTCGACGGTCTTCGGACCGATACCAGGCACGAGACCGCACGACTCGCCCGCGAACCTGGCGACCGCCTGATCACGTGTCAGTACCACGAATCCGCGAGGTTTCTCGGCATCGGAGGCGACCTTGGCCACCAGTTTGTTCGGGCCGATGCCGACCGAGCAGGTCAGCCCGGTCGCCTGCTCGATCTCCGTGCGGATGCGCCGCATGGAGGCGTGCGGGGCAGCGAGACCGGTCAGCTCGAGGTAGGCCTCGTCGAGCCCGATCACCTCCACGCACTCCACGTGGGTCCGGACGATCGCCATCACCTCGGCCGAGGCCTGATGGTAGTAGGAGAAGTCAGGCGGCAGGAAGATCGCGTCGGGGCAGAGCCGGCGCGCGCGGGCGGCCGGCATCGCCGAGCCCACGCCAAAGCGCCGCGCCTCATAGGAGGCGGTAGTCACCACGGCGCGGGGGCCGGTGCCGGCGACGACGACAGCCCGGCCTCGCAGTTCTGGCCGGCGCCGGAGCTCCACCGAGACATAGAACGCGTCCATGTCGAGGTGGGCGACGCAGCGTCCGTGCATCGGCCTGAGGCTAGGCCACGGGCCAGACAACCCCCAGCGGGGTTGCCCGGCCCGTGGGAGCGCTAGATCGAGGACCAGACCATCCCAACGCCCCCAAATCCGAGCGCGCCGGCGGTGTTCTGGTTGAGATCCCACTCACGGCCGCCGACGTACGGGCCGCGATCGTCCACGACCGCGTTCACCGACCGTCCTGCGCTCTGGAACGTGACCTTGGTGCCGCAGGGCAGCGACTTGTTCGCCACGCCGAACTGGGCATGGAAGCCGCACGCCGTAGCGCCGCCGTCGTTGTACCACGAGGCGAGGCTCTGGCGGAATGCGGTGATGCTCCCGGCGTGAGCCCAGGTGCCGGCGTTGCTCCGGTCGCCGGCAAAGCCCACCCGCAGCCATTGCTGTCCGGTCCCGCTGGCGGCCACAGGCAGGTCGAAACCGCCCCGCGGACCGGTCCGGCTGGAAGCCACCGTGGCCCAGCCGTGGGCGGTGTGGCCGAGCAGGCGGACCCGCCGGCCGGCGCGGGCCGGCAGCAGCTTCCCGCGCACGTGGGCACGATCAGCGCCGAGTACGGCCAGCGAACGCGCGGGCAGCGCGAAGCGTGCCGTGACGGACACCGCACGGGGAGCACTCGCCGCGACCGGTGCTGCACCGGCGCTCGCAAGCTGCGGCGCGATCCGCGGAGAACCCGCAGACTGGCCCGGCACGACCCTCAGCAGTCCCGACTGGCGGCCGGGCGCGAGGAACCGAAACCGGCCATCGCCTCGGACTGTGGTGGACTTCAGTTGCTGCCAGCGGGTGCTATCGGCCGGAGCGAACTGCAGTTGCAGCGGCGCCCCCGCCGTAGCACCGGGAAGGCTGCCGGAGACCGCTACGTCGTGTCCGAAGCCGACCTTGGCCGGCTTCAGCGTGATCTGGATTGCGCTCAGGGCATCTGCATTCCCGGCGGTGAGCGCTACCGCCGAGGCTGGAATGGCAAGCAGCGCCACGCCCGCACCCAGATGCACTGGGCGCAGATTGCGCAGCGTCGATTTAGTCCTCACGATGGGGGACCTCCTGTTGAACTTCGACCGGGCGCCTACGGGGTTAGCTGTCGGGCTCGCGAAACCACGCGTACGTCCGCTGAGCGGTCCGTGCTGTGTGGTCGCTACAACTGCCGCCGGTTTGCGTTCCGGGCAGTCGATTCGCCCCGGCCGGGTGAATATTCAGTACCCGGCAGTGGGTCCCCCGTTCGCTCCCGCACCGGGCAGGGGCGACTCGGCAGGTCGATTTACGACTTGTCGGAGAGTGGCATGGGAACGCTCGTTCGTGTGTGAGTCGTGTCACACCCCTCGAAGACGCGTTCTGCTTGCGCGGAGCGGGTTCGCGGCGCCCCTGCAAGAATGACTTCCGTGGCCAATCCAGACCGGCTGACGGGCCTCGACAGTTCGTTCCTGCATCTGGAGCGTGACTCGGCCCACATGCACGTCGCCGCGTGCGCCGTGTTCGAGGGCGGAGCTCCCGCTTACGGCGAGCTGGTTCAGGCGATCCTCAGCCGGCTCCACCTGGTGCCCAGGTACCGGCAGCGGCTGGCCTTCGTACCGTTCGAGCAGGGTCGCCCGGTGTGGGTCGACGACCCCCATTTCAAGGTCACCTATCACGTCCGCCACACGGCGCTGCCGAAGCCGGGAACCGACGACGAGCTGCGCCGGCTCGCCGGACGGGTGTTCTCGCAGGCGCTGGATCGCGACCGCCCGCTGTGGGAGCTGTGGCTGGTCGAGGGGCTGGCCGGGAATCGGTTCGCGCTTCTGTCGAAGACCCACCATGCGCTGGTGGACGGCGTCTCCGGCGTGGATATCGCCACCGTCCTGTTCGACGCCTCAGCGGAGCCGATGCCGGTCGCGCCGCCCGATCACGAGTGGGTGCCGCGTCCGCTGCCCAGCTCGACACAGCTGTTGGCGGACGCGCTGCTCGAGCGCGCCACGATTCCCGGTGAGGTGATTCGCGGCGTTCGCCACGCTCTGCGCGGGCCCCGTCAGATGGCCGAACGCATGCGGGGAGCGCTCGCCGGCCTCAGCGCGATGACCCGGGCCGGCCTGCAGACCGCTCCGGCGAGTCCGTTCAACGTCCGCATCGGGCCGCACCGTCGGTTCACCTGGGTCCGCGAGGACCTGGCCGCATTCAAAGCGGTCAAGAACTCCCTCGGCGGAACCGTCAACGACGTCGTCCTCACCGTGGTGGCGGGCGCGCTCGGTCGCTTTATGCGCCTGCACGGTGAGGCGACCGAAGGGCTCGAGCTGAAGGCGATGGTTCCCGTCTCGGTGCGCGCCGACGTCGAACAGGGCGCGCTGGGCAATCGCGTGGCCGCGATGTGGGCCCCGCTTCCCGTCGGCATCACCGATCCGGTGGAGCGGCTGCAGACGATCCGACAGGCCATGGACGGGATCAAGGATTCCGCTCAGGCGGTGGGAGCGCAGGTGCTGACGCAGCTATCGGGCTTCGCCCCGCCCACGATCATGGCCCAGGCCGCGCGGCTCCAGGCCCGCCAGCGGTTGTTCAATCTCGTGGTGACCAACGTCCCCGGGCCGCAGTTTCCGCTGTTTGTCCTCGGCCGCGAGTTGGAGGCGATCTATCCGATGGTGCCGTTGGCCGAGAACACGGCGCTCGGCATCGCGATCATGAGCTACAACGGTCAGCTCAACTTCGGCTTGACTGCCGACTTCGACGCCCTGTCCGATGTCGAGACCCTGGCCGATGAGCTCCGGGGGACGATCCAGGAGATCGTCGCGGTGGCAGGAGCGCCGTCGCGACGGACCGTCCGCGCGGTCCAGTGAAGCTCGCCACCACGGCGGCCGAGCGGGTCGCGATCCTCGTGGCGTCGCTCGTGCTCTCGATCGGCTTGATCGCGCTGCTGTCTGGCTTCTTCGCCGGTCGTGACGCCGCCGGCATCTCGGGCTCCGGGGTCAGCGTCGGCCGGAAGTTTCATGATCTGGGCCATGCCCATCTGCAGCCGGGAGAGCTGCGCCCGCCCTACGACTCCGACCCCCCAACCAGCGGCGCCCACGTGGCCGAGCCGGTCCTCCACGGTATCGGGCCGCTCAACAACGACCAGCTGCTGCAGGCGCTCGAGGTGGGAGACGTGGTGCTCGTCTACGGCCCCAGCCGTCCTCCGGCCGGGCTGCGGGCGCTGGCCGACTCGGTGGGTGGAGCGTTTTCGCCGGACCTGGGCGCCGCCGGTCAGGCGGTGATCCTCACTCGCCGTCCAGGCACCAGGGGGGTCGTCGGTCTCGCTTGGACGCGAATGCTTCACGTCGATACGGTCCGGGACCCCGAGTTGCGGCAGTTCGTCCAAGGCTTCCTCGGGCGTGGCGCCGGCGGTCACTGAGCCGCGCCCGCTCGAGATCCTCTGCGTGCTCGTGCATGGCGCTCAGGACCCCGGGCTGTCGCGAACGGCGACGGTCATGCGTGTGAGCACGCACAGCCGCCCCTGATCGTCGCTCATCTCCACTTCCCACACCCAGGTGCTCCGGCCTCGGTGCTTGCGCGTGGCCTTGGCGTGAAGCGTCCCGGTGGTGATCGGCCTGAGAAAGCTCGTCTGGTTGGACAGACCCATCGCGATCTGGTCCTCCGCGGCCACGGCCAGGGCAGTTGCCACCGAGGCCAAGGTCTCAGCGACGCAGGCGTAGACGCCGCCGTGGAGGAGCCCCGCCAGCTGCTTCAGCTCGTCGCGGACCGCCAGCTGCCCGCGCGCGGAGACCTCCGTCATCTCGAGGAGCTCGAGGCCCAGCAACGCGTCCAGACCGTGCTCAGATCGGTAGGGCAATTGGAGGTCCATCGCGCCCAGCACCTTATTGGCTTCCGGCCGGCACGTCATCGGCAGG
>CAXMLR010000471.1:0-4686 GCA_964194275.1 uncultured Solirubrobacterales bacterium | reverse complement strand
GATGGTGATCTTGGCCGGCAGCGGCAGGTGCCCGATGACCCCGGGCATCAGTCCGAACGGCAGGCCGAACATGATCGGAACGGTCTTCAGCCGGAGCATGCGGTCGACCCGCATCAATTTCGCCAGCCGTTCGCCGCGGGTCAGGAACAGCGCGGTCTCCTGACTACCGATCGACACCACCGGCTGGAGCGGGACGCCCAGGCGCAGCGCGAGTCGGATGAAGCCGGTGCGTCCGCCGAAGTTGACCGTGGCGGACTCCCAACTCGGACGGAACACCTCGTAGTCCCCGCCGGGATAGACCAGGACCGCGGCGCCCGAGCGCAGCGCCAGCTCCGCATTGTTGGGATCGGCCGCGACCGTCCCGTAGCGGCGCACCATCCAGCCGAGCGGTGAGGTCACCACCCCGTTATGGGCCAGTTGGTAAAAGCGGCGCTCGACGCCGAAGTAGGTGCTGAATGCGAGTACGAACACGAACAGGTCGGGTGCGACCATCCCCCCGGAGTGATTGCCGACCAGCAGCACCGGGCCCTCACGCGGGATGTGATGCAGCCCCCGCACGTCGGCGCGGAAATACAGGCTGGCGAGCGCCCACAATCCGGGCAGGGTCTCGCGGATGTAATCGGTGTCACGCTCGTCGAGGTCAGCCGCGGGCACCAGGTTCGCGAGTCGCTCGGTGACGGCGCCGAGCGCTCCCGAGAGCAGACCGCCAGCTCGGGAAGCTCCTGTCTTACGCGCGGCCACTGCACAAGCCTACCCGTGTGCGCTTGGGTCACTCCTGTGCCGGTCTACGCGGGCCTCTGCCACACTGGCCATGGGGAGAAGGTGCAATGACGACACAGCTCCCAGCCACCCTTCAGCAGCTGACCGACCGCTACGACCCCCGGGTGTTCGAGCTCGGGCGCGGTTCGGCGCGCCTTCGGCTGACCGGTGCGGGCCCCATGGATGCGGACGTAGTGCTCGACGGGCAGACTGCGAAGCTGGTCCCCGCCGATCAGTCCCGACGTCCCGACGCAGTCCTGAGTGCCGATGCCCGCACCTGGAAGGGCATCGTCGGGGATCTCCGAGGCGGGATGGATGCCTACCGAGCGGGACGGCTCCAGGTGCGGCGGGACCTTCACCTCGGGGTCGGTTTCCTCGCCGCGACGGCGGTCGGAGGCGACAGCGGTTTGCGCTTTCGCAGCGTGGAGACGGGCGTCGGGCCGCTGTCGGTGACCGAGGCCGGTGCCGGTGAGCCGGTGCTGATGCTGCACGGTCTGGGGGCAACCAAAGTCTCGTTCCTGCCGACCGTCGTTGCGCTGGCGGGCGATTTCCGCGCCATCGCTGTCGACCTCCCTGGTTTCGGAGACTCCGTCAAGCCGATTGCCGCCGCGTACGATCCGGCTTTCTTCGCTCGCTCGATCGTGGCGCTGCTCGATGCGCTCGAGCTCGAGCGCGCGCACGTGATCGGCAACAGCATGGGTGGCCGCGTGGCGATCGAAGTCGGCCTGAGTGCCCCGGAGCGCGTGGATCGGCTCGGGCTGCTGGCGCCGTCGCTGGCCTGGCTGCGTGACCGACCGTGGGCGCCGCTGTTGCGGCTGCTGGCGCCACAGTTGGGCCTGATCCAGCCCGCCCCCCGGGCGGTCGTCGAGGCGATCGTGCGTCGGGTTGTGCCCGGTTCTTCGACTCAGTGGACCGCGGCCGGGATCGACGAGTTCCTGCGCTCGTATCTAACCGCCCGCGGCCGGGCCGCCTTCTATGCCTCCGCCCGGAACATTTACCTCGAGGAGCCGCACGGCCCCGACGGCTTCTGGACTCGCCTGCCGGAGCTCGAGCCGCCTGGCCTGTTCGTCTGGGGCCGCCAGGATCCGATCGTCCCGATTGGCTTTTCCGAACATGTGCGTCGGGCGCTCCCCGGCGCCGAGCACCTGGTGCTGAACTGCGGACACGTGCCGCAGCTCGAACAGCCCAAGCAGACTCATGCCGCGCTGCTGAAGTTCCTCAGTCGGGACCGGTCTGAGCTACTGCCGTCGGCGGCTCGCTGACACTCGTCAGCGGTGCGCGGCGCGCTTGGCGAATGCCGTCGCCGCGGTTGGCCGGACCGGCGTGGCCATCTCCGTCGGCGGCGGAGATCGCGATCAGTCCTCGCGGGGCGGAGGTTGGAACACGATCCGCTTGAGCTCGCTGAGCGCGTTGCCGCCCAGTCGGAGCGCGGTCTGAAAGCCCTCCTGGCCCAGTTCGCCCGCGTCGAGCGCCCGTCGGAGCTCGTCCATTGGGGGACGCTCGTCGTCGGTCACCTGGTCACGCGGAGCCTCGAGCAGGATCAGGTGACGCGGGCGCCGAAGCCCGTGGGCCATCCGCACGTACCGCTCGCGCTGGTCGGCATCGAAGCCGGGGACCGGGATTACGACGGTGCTGCTGGCCTGCAGGCGCTTGAGCACCGTCGCCTGCAGCAGCTCCTCGGCGCGGGCGCTGAGCTCCTCGTCGGGGACCCGGCCGGCGAGCATCTTCTCGATCTTCGCGGCCGAAAGGACCGCGCCGCGCTCCTCGATGACACGCTCGAGGAATGCGTCGGGCTTGGACGCTGCGGCGCCAACTACGACGAGCAGGCTGCCCGGCGAGTACCGCAGGCGGTGCGAGGGCCGCAGGACGCGGGAGCGTACAGAGACGTCGACAGGCCGGGGCGGGGCGCCGTCGCGGCGCGGGCGCTCAGAAGACCAGCCGGTTCGCTCATCAGAGCCGATCTTGACGCTGCGGGGGCCGCTTGAGTCGGACATACCCTTCACTATGCCGCAGCGGGCCAGTGGATGCGCCCTGTGGCTCAGAATGCGACCGGGCTCAACCGGCTGAGGGGCCACCAATCGGCGGCCCCTCAGCGTCCTAGAACCGCGGCCGCTGGAGCGGCAGTTTCGGTTGACTCGGCGGCGAGCCGCGGGATGGCGGTCGGGATTCGCCCAGCGCGCGTAGCACTTCCGCCTCACTGGACCAGACCGTCGCCGGTCCGCGCCCCAACCGCCCGCGGACGGCGAACCAGCGACGTCTCGGAGACGTGCTCCGCGGACGTGTCACCACGGCTTGGGGATTGATCTGCATTGAACCTGCTCCTCGAGTTGCTCGGCTGGCCCCCGGGCAGGGGTCAGCAACCGGGTGTGTCACCCGAATTGACAGTGCGGTATGGGTCACTCAGATCCCGGTGCTCCGAGAGGGAATACACACCGAATCGCGGGTGAACCAGATGTGACATATACTTCTGGTGCCCAATCGGGCACGGTGGGGTGAAACCTAGGCCTTGTTCACGTCGTTCATCACCTCGGAAGTCGGAAAAGAGCAAAAAAAAGGGCGACCCGGCCGGGTCGCCCTCGCTCAACGCGTGTGTGCACTCAAGTTAGCGCACGCACCTCGCAGCGAGGGCATGGAGATTGCGGGTCTGCGTCCGTGCCACGGAGCGGAATAGACGCATCATGGGCGCAGTGAGTGTCACTGAGTCACTCGTGAAAGTGTGGGTGTGGGCGGGTGCGGTCATAGTCGTGTCCTTTGCTGCCGAGCCAGGGTAACTCACACATCGAGGGAATGCAAGGTTAGTCCCAGATTTTCGCGGAAGCTGCCGCGGCGCCGCCCATCGGACCGTCACCGAAGCCCTGCGGACAGAGCTACCCTCGCATGGATGGGGTTGCGACCATCCTCCTCCCACTTGCCCTGGCCGCTGCGCAGCGTCATCGCCGGGGCCGCTGGAACGGCCGCGCTGAGCCTCGCCTATGGGCTGGAGCGACGGGCCCGCCCGCGGGAGCGCGGACCGCTCGACTACGACGACAGTCTCGTGCCGGGCCAGATCGTCGCCACCATCCTGCACCTGCCATCGGTGAGCAACCGGGAAGAGGCCGATCTCGGCGCCCTGCTGCGCTGGAGCTACGGGTCGATGTTCGGTCTCTGGCACGGACTGCTGCGCCGGAGATGCGAGGAGCCCGGGGCGACGGGTGTCTTTGCCGGGACACTGATCGCCGCCACCCTGACCATGTTCCCGCTGCTGGGCCACACCCCGCCCGTCTGGCGCTGGCCTCGCGAATATCTGCTCACGAGCTTAGCCACCCACGCGATCTATGCCGCTGTCGTGGGCACGGTCGACGACCGCCTGCGCTTGCGGCCCTGACCCGAGGTGCCCCGCGCGCCCGATCTGTCCGGCATCGCTCTCGACGGGCGCTACGAGCTGCATGCGCTGATCGGGGAGGGCACATTCGGCCGGGTCTACCGTGGCCGCGATCGACGGCTGGCGCGGCACGTGGCAGTGAAGGTGATCAAGCCGTGGTGGGCCGAGGATCCGGACTGGGTTGAGAGCTTCGAGCGGGAAGCGCAGCTGCTGGCGTCGATCAGCGACCCCGGGATCGTGCAGATCTTCGACGTCGGCTCGGCGCCCGAAGGCCTCTACTTCGTCGCCGAACTCGTAGACGGGGAGAGCCTCGCCCACCGGCTGCGCGCGGGTCCTCTGACCAGCACGGAGTCGCTGGACATCGCCGAGCAGCTGGCCCGCGCGCTGGCTCGCGCCCACGCCCAGAACGTCGTGCACAGAGACGTCAAGCCGGCGAACGTCCTCCTTTCCTCCGACGGACGGATTAAGGTCGGCGACTTCGGCGTCGCGCGGCTCGCGGCCGGGAGCAGCGACGCGGGCGGCGGGACGATCGTCGGAACCCCTCGCTACATGGCTCCCGAACAGGC
>CAXMLR010000470.1:0-10894 GCA_964194275.1 uncultured Solirubrobacterales bacterium | reverse complement strand
GTGCTGGACCGGCTCGGGTATGATCGCGGCGACCACGGCGGCGGCCGCGAAGCCGCCCAGCAGCAGCCAGAAGATCAGGCGCATCGGGTCAGGTCCGAACTCCACGAGCAGACCGCTTCCCAGCGCGCCCAGGGAGAGGCCGGTGAGCGGAGCCGCTGCGCCCAGCAGGGCACCGAGCCGCGGGCTGTGCCGGGGCTGGAGGTCGAGCAACGCGGCGCTGATCGACCCCATTGCGATGCCCGTCGCCACGCCCTGGGTCGCCCGTGCGGCCAACAGCCAGACAACGCTCTGCGCCTCGGCGAACAGGAGCATCCCCACGATCTCGAGCACCAGCGCGAACAACAGCGTCGGGCGCCGTCCGGCGTGGTCGGACACGGCCCCGGCGACCAGCAGCGCCACCAGCAGCGCGAGCGCGTAGATCGCGAACACGCTGGTCAGCGTGATCTCGGAGAAGCCCCACCGCTGCTGATAGACGATGTAGAGCGGCGACGGAGCGCTCGAGGCGAACAGCAGCAGCCCGAGGGTGACGGCGAGCGACCAGAAGGCCGGCCCTCGCCCCAGACGTACGCGGGGAACGGCGGTGGCGGAGATGGCGGTCGAGTCGAGCATGTGTTTGGTCCCACGGGTACAACGAGCTGGGTCGGAACGTTGTCAGGTGCTTGTTCGACGATCATCGTACCAAGGAAGGGCGCGGCCTCGAACAAGGAACCAAAGCACGGGCGGCAAGCAGATCGAGGCGCCTTATTCGGGCTGAGGCCGAACAACGCACCAGGACGCCGCCGCATCGGGCGAACTGGTGCGTTGTTCGGGCCCCGTTATAGATTGACCGACGCCATCCCGGCCTCGTCGTAGCGCTCGCCGGAGACCTTCGGCAGGTCGGCCTCGATCCGCTGCAGATCCTCGGCTGACAGCTCGACATCAACCGCGGCCGCATTCTCCTCGAGGTACTTGCGGCGCTTCGTGCCCGGGATCGGCACGAGATCTTCGCCCTGGGCCAGCACCCACGCGAGCGCCAGCTGGGCCGGAGTGATGCCCTTGTCCTCAGCAATCTCCTCGACCTTGGCCACCAGCTTCAGGTTGGCGTCGAGGTTCTCTCCGTTGAACCGCGGCCCGCGGCGCCGGAAGTCGCCCTCGTCGAGCTCCTCGGGATCCTTGAACCGGCCAGAGAGGAAACCGCGGCCAAGTGGGGAGTAGGGCACGAAGCCGATGCCGAGCTCGCGGCAGGTCGGCAGCACGCCCGCCTCGGGATCACGCGACCACATCGAGTACTCGGTCTGGACGGCGGTGATCGGATGCACCGCGTGGGCGCGGCGAATCGTCTCGGGCGCCGGCTCGCTCAGCCCGATGTGACGGATCTTGCCCTGCTCGACCAACTCGGCCAGAGCGCCGACCGTCTCCTCGATCGGGACGTTCGGATCGACGCGGTGCTGGTAGTAGAGGTCCACGTAGTCGGTCCCGAGCCGCTGAAGCGAGCCCTCGATCGAGCGGTGGACGTGCTCAGCGGAACCGTCGAGTGGTCCGAGCGTCGACAGATCGCCGGGCTTCGTTGTCTCCTCGATGCGGCGGGCGAACTTGGTGGCGATCACGTACTCGCTACGGTGCCCCTTGACGGCGCGGCCCACCAGCTGCTCGTTGGTCAGCGGGCCGTACAGCTGGGCGGTATCGAGGAAGTTGATCCCGAGCTCGAGCGCCCGGTGGATGGTCGCCGTCGCCTCCTCCTCGTCGGTCGATCCGTAGAAGGCCGACATGCCCATGCAGCCGAGCCCAAGCGCGGATACCTCCAGGGAACCAAGCTTGCGAGTTTTCATCCTTGCTCCATTCGTTCGCGGTAAAAGTTGATCTTCCACTCGATCAGGTCGAGGTTCTTGGCCGTCTCCTCGAGCTGGGCCACCACCGCCCGCCGATGCGCTTCCAGGAGCGCGAGACGCTCCGCATGGGAGTCCGCCCCCCGCTTGATCAGCTCGGCGTATCGGCGCACCTCACGGATCGGCATCCCGGTCGCCCGGAGCTTGGTCAGGAAGCGAATCCGCTCCAGATCATCGTCCCCGTAGCGCCGGTGGCCGCTTTCGTTGCGATCGACGGGATCAAGGAGCCCGGCGCGCTCGTAGTACCGCAGCGCGTGCGAGCTGATCCCGGAGACGCGAGCCGCGTCGGCGATCGTCAGCGTGGTGGCCACCGCTTCACCATACGACTTAGAGTGCGCTCTAAGTCAAGGAATCCGGGCGGCGGCGTGAAACGATGGGCCAATGGAACCCGTCGAGCTGTCAATCGGCGAGCGGACCGTGCGGATCTCCAGTCCGGACCGGGTTTACTTCTCCGCCCGCGGGGAGACGAAGCTCGATCTGGCCAACTACTACCTGAGCGTCGGCGACGGGATCGTACGCGCGCTCTACGAGCGGCCCTGCATGCTGCACCGCTTTCCCCGGGGCGTCGAGGACAAGAAGGTCCATCAGAAACGAATTCCCTCCGGCGCCCCGCCGTGGATCACCACGGTCCGGGTGGATTTTCCCTCCGGACGTCACGCCGACGAACTGTGTGTGACCGACGTTGCGGACGTGCTGTGGGCGGTGCAGATGTCGACGGTGGAGTTCCATCCGTGGAACTCGCGCCGCGCCGACGTGGAATGCCCTGACGAGTGGCGGATCGACATCGACCCGATGCCCGAGTGCAGCTTTGACTGCGTCCGCCGCGTAGCCCACACCGCGCACCAGGTGCTCGACGAGCTCGGCGCCGTCGGCTGGCCGAAGACCTCAGGCGGTTCTGGCATCCATATCTACGTCCGCATCGAGCCTCGGTGGGGCTTCGCCGACGTACGCCGCGCCGCGTTGGCCTTCGCCCGCGAGGTGCAGCGGCGCGCTCCCACCGACGCCACCACCACTTGGTGGCGAAAGGACCGCGAGCCGGACAAGGCGTTCGTTGATTACAACCAGAACGCGCGGGACCACACGATCGCCAGCGCGTACTCGGTGCGCGGCGTCAAAGACGGGACGGTCTCCACGCCGATCCGCTGGAACGAGATCGACGACGTTGTGCCGGGCGAGCTGACGATCGCCACCGTGCCGGAGCGATTCGCCCGGTTGGGTGATCTGCACGCCGGCATCGAGGACCAAGCCTTTTCGCTGGAGCGGTTGCTCGAGTGGGCCGACCGTGACGACCACGCCCGCCTGGCAGACCCGGGCGGAGCGTAGGAGAACCGGAATGACCACCGCAGACCCCCCGCTTCAGGCGGATCTCGTGTTTGAGGGTGGCGGGGTCAAGGGGATCGGACTGGCCGGTGCCTACCGGGAGCTGAGCGATCGGGGCTATCGGCCCGGGTGCGTGGCCGGCACCTCGGCGGGAGCGATCACCGCAGCGCTGGTCGCCGTCGGCTACACGGGCGCCGAGCTTCAGGAGATCGTTCTGCAGCAGATGCATTTCCAGGACTTCGAAGACCCGACGTTTCTCGATCACTTCGGTGCTCCGGGTGACCTGTTGCAGTTCTTCAAGTCCCGCGGGCTGCACTCGGGCAAGTACTTCCTGACCTGGATGCAGGCGCGTCTGGAGGCCAAGGGCATTACGACGTTCGGCCAACTGCGCGATCCCGCGGCGACGGATCCCAACCGCAACTACCGCCTTCAGGTGATCGCCTCCGATCTCGCCGCCCGGAGCATGCTCGTGCTGCCGCGGGACGCGGGACGGCTGGGGATCGATCCGGACCAGCTTGGGATCGCCGAAGCCGTACGTATGAGCATGTCGATTCCGGTGTTCTTCGAACCCGTGATGATCAGGAACCGGACGACGAAGGCCGACCACATGATCGTCGATGGTGGCCTGCTGTCGAACTATCCGATCTGGCTGTTCGACACCGCTCCGGGCACGGTTCCGAGGTTCCCCACCTTCGGAATGCTGCTCGTGGCACCGAATCAGAAGGCACCGCTGCTACCGAGCACCGCTGTATCGGAGCAGGTTGCGGAGATCGGCTCCGACGTCGACTACCTGAAGGCGATCGCCGAGACGATGATGGAGGCACACGATCGCTTCTACGTCGATCAGGCTAGCTACGCGCGGACGATCCCGATCCCCACGCTCGGCGTGGGCACAACCCAGTTCGACATCGCCCCCAGCCAGGCCGAGGCGTTGTTCGAATCAGGCCGCTCAGCGGCCGCGCAGTTCCTCTCCACCTGGGACTTTCAGAGTTACATCGCCAAGTTCCGCACCGGTCAGCCTCCGAGCCGGCGACAGGCGCTGCTGGGCGCAACGGCGACCTAGCCGGGAGCTACGGGTGCAAGTCCAGCGCCCGCAGCAAGCATTTGGGGAGCGTCAGCACCTGCTGCCCGCCCGGTTCGACGGCGAAGCCGTCGCCGAAGCCGGACACCACCGTGCACGGCGGCGGCGGCGCATCTAAGCGCCCTCTAGCTCGTCCGGCGCGCATACGTCTCGGCCGAGATAATCGCCGCAGCCGGCCGGCCCCGAGCATCCAACCGATTCCAGCTCTCGCTTCCCCCTCGCCCCCCCCTCGCCCCCCGGGGGCATTAGAGCCCACCTGGGTCGCTACATCAACACGCGGCGCTCAGGCGTCAGGCCACAAATTGCCATCCGCCACCGCCCCCTGCTCGATCTGCTCGAGCGTCTCGTCCGTGCGGCGGTCGGCGACCATCGCCTCGAGGGCCTCGGCGATCGTCGGCGCCCACACGCGTCGCAGCACCGCCGGCTGGCCGGATTCCGCTTGGAGCTCGGCCCAGTCAAGGGCGACACGCGACCCCTCGGATAGCGTGATCTGAGCCCGCCAACCGTGTGGGCAGAGCTCGCTCATCAGCGTCCGGGCTCGCAGTTCGGCACTGGCCACCGCTCGCCGCCGCCGCCACTCTGTCCGCCGGCGGCGCAGCGCCCGGCGAGCGCGTGGCACGAGCAAACCGAGCAACCAGAACCCAAGCAAGCCGGCGCAGACGCCGACGGCAAGCAGGAGCAGCGGATCGAGCAGGCTGATGCGGCCCGGGTGCCAGCGCTCACCTCCGAACTGGACGAAGAACCTCAGCACATCGGCAACCTACCGCGTCACCCCCAGCCGCGTCGAGATTTCCGTGGCAAGCTCTGTGCCCGGGCCGCCCAGGAGCTCGCCGGGGTGCGGTCCGCGCAGGCTGGAGGAGAGCAGAATCGCGTCAGCGGCCCGCATCTGCTCGAGCGTGAACGGGGCCACGATCACCGCCAGTCCGCCCGCGCCCGCGCTGCTCAGTACACGGGCTCGTGACACCGACGGGAGCACTCGTCCATCCAGCGGCGGGGCGATCAACGCATTGCCGTCGACGATCATCACGGCCGCGTACCCCGCCTCCAGCACCTGGCCGTCCAGGTCGCAGATCAGGGGAGTTGAGTCCTCGCGCGAAAGGCTGTCGATCAGTGCGCGGTCGGCCCACTTGTGCTCGCCCAGACCGCCGGGCAGGATCACTGGAGTCAGCTTGACCGCCCCGAGGCGCGGTAGCGGACGAGTCGACAGCCGCACTCCGGCCGCATCCAGCGACACGCGGACGCCACCGCTCGCCAGATCCGCGGCGGCGCGCGCCACCATCTCCTCGAGCCCGTCCGGCGCGCGAAGCTCCAGAGCCTCGGCGCTGGCTCGCAGCCGCTCGAGGTGCGCGGCAGTATCCACAGCCGTTCCGTCGCGGACGAGAATCGTTTCGAACACTCCCCGCGCGGGGTCTGGCCGGTCGCCGGTCACGATCGCGCCGGCGCGAGCGGGGGGCGCGTGATTGCTCTCATCGATTGCCACTCCGGCCGCCGTGGCGACTCCCCGTGCCTTGGCCAACGCCTCCTGCACCTCGCCCTCGGGGGAGGAATCCGACACCACGCCGCCCCCGACGCCCAGCCACATCTGCCCCCTGCGACGCTCGAACGTTCTGATCGCCACATTCAGCTCAAGCCCAGCCAACGGCGAGCACAGACCGATAGAGCCACAATATGCCTCGCGAGCGGTGGCCTCGAGCTGGTGGATCACTCGTAGCACCTGCACCTTGGGGGCCCCGGTAACCGAGCCGGGCGGGAAGCTCGCGCGCAGCAGCTCGGCATCTCCGGCGCCCCGGCGCAGGGTGCCACGCACGGTCGAGACCAGATGCCACACCCCGGCGGCCGGTTCGACCTCGCACAGCCGCGACACGCGGACCGTCCCGTACTCGCAAACCCGGCCGAGGTCGTTTCGCATCAGGTCGACGATCATCACGTTCTCGGCCCGGTCCTTGACGCTGCGCGCGAGTTCCGCCGGAGGCCGGGTGCGCGGAGCGGTGCCCTTGATCGGCCGGGTCTCCACCTCCCGCCCACGGCGCCGCAGAAACAACTCCGGGGAGAGACTCGCCACGGCGTGTCCATCGCCGGCCACGTAGGCGGCGTAGGCGGGTTCCAGCTGGGTCGCCGCGCGCACCCACAGGTCGAGCAGGTCGCCGTCGATCGTCGCCTCGAGGCGCAGGCAGATATTCGCCTGAAAGACTTCGCCGCCGGCGATTCGGGCGATCGCCTCGGCGACGGCCGCCGCATGCCCCCAGGCCCCCGGCGCAGCGATCTGCAGAGGGCCGGTCTCCGGGTCCGCGGCCTGCGGCACCGAACAACTCAGCCGCTCCCGCCAGCACCCGAGCCGCTCGCGCAGCGCCGAGTCCCGGTCCGCCGTCCACAGCGCCTCGAACCACCACTGTCCGGCGCTGTCGCAGCGAACCACGTGGTCGTGATAGGCGAGGTCGAACGCCGGTAAGGGCTGCGGGCGCGGCGGAGCCGGTGGCACCGGCTCGATGCGCCGCGCAAGTTCGAAGCCCAGCCAGCCGAACCAGCCGCCTCCGACCGGGACCGAGCCGCCCGTGTAAGCCCTGGTGTCGGGGTTCTCAATCTCCGCCGCCCGCATTGCCCCCAGCAGCTTGAACGGATCCTCATCACGCGTCGCGACGACCACCGGATGCGAGGTCAGGAGCACCCCACCTCCCGCCCATTTGCCGCTGAGTGCCGCCGCGCGCGGCTCACCTCGCAGCCAGCGCGCAGCCCGGAGCGGGTGGGCGGCGCCGGGCAGCGGCTCGCGTACCAGGCGGGCCGTGAGCGGCGGTGTCCGATGAGTCTCCGCTGTCGGCAAGGTCTACACGGTAGAACCTGATCCCACCGCGAGAAAGGTGACCGTGTCCGAAGCAGACCACATCGACAAGTCCCGGCCGGATGCCGAGCTGAGGCGGCTCGACAAGCTGGTCGGCCGCTGGGAGCTCACCGGCGACGCAAGCGGCACGGTCAGCTACGAATGGATGGACGGCGGCTTCTTCCTCCTCCAGCACCTCGACATCGAGCAGGCCGGTCACGCCATCAAGGGCATGGAGGTCATCGGCCGGCTGCTGCCGTTCGGCGCCGAAGCGCCAGGCGAGGAGATTCGGTCTCGCTTCTACGGCGAGGGAGGCGAGACTTACGACTACGTCTACGAGATCAGCGAAGACGGGAAGACACTGACGATTTGGGGCGGCGAGAGGGGCTCGCCCGCCTACTACAAGGGCAGCTTCAACGACGACGCCACAATCAACCGGGGTGCCTGGGTCTGGCCGGGCGGCGGCTACCAGGCGACGATGAGAAAGCTGTCCTAGTCTCTGGAGTCCCGGCCGACCGGGCTGGCGCGGGCGCCCCCTACCCTGGAGCGATGCCGGAACTGCCTGAGGCCGAACGCGCCCGTCAGACGTTGGAGGCCGTGCTCGGTCGACGCATGGTCAGCGTCGACGACCGCGATGCGTACGTGTGCCGCCCGCATGGGCCCGGGGAGATCGCGGACGCGCTGATCGGGCACGAGCTGGCGAGCGCCCATCGCCGCGGGAAGTTTCTCTGGCTCGAGACCGACGACGGCCCGACGCTTGGCCTGCACCTGGGCATGGCCGGCCGGATACTCCTCGACCCCGAGAGCGCCTCCCGCTGGGATCGATTCACCGTCGGCTTCGAGGATGGCGGACGATTCGTACTCCGCGACAAGCGCCGTCTCGGCCGGGCGATCCTCAACCCGGATTTCAGTCACGTCGGCCCCGACGCGGCGGACGTCAGCCGCAACGACTTCCGACGCCTGATCGGCCGCGGCCGCACGCCGGTCAAGGCCCGCCTGCTCGACCAGCACGCAATCTCCGGAGTCGGCAATCTGCTTGCCGACCAGGTGCTGTGGCAAGCCCGCATAGTTCCGGGGCGGCTCGTATCTGCTCTGAGCGAAGAGGACCTCGACGGGCTCCGGCGCGAGCTGCGTAGCGCGGTGCGCTCGGCGATTCGGCAGGGCGGCGCTCACACGGGACGGTTCGTGAAGGTGCGCGGCCAAGACGGAGCGTGCCCACGGGACGGCCACGGCCTGGAGCGAGCGACGATCGGCGGCCGGACAACCTACTGGTGCCCGGTCTGTCAGGTGTGAGGGGAGCCTGATTACCTCGTCGGCAGGTTCACCGTCAGCTTCGAGATCTGGACCGTGAACGTGCCGTTGCTGGCCCGGTAGTACGGCGCGTCGCGGCCCAGGAGCTCCAGCTTGACGGTGTCGCCGGCCGCGAACTCGTACCGTTGCCGTGCAGCTGGAAGGTCACCGGCCCACTCTGGTTGTCGGTGAGCCGATAGACGCCTCGGGAGACGAGCCGCTGCGAGCCGTTCGGAAGCACATCCCAGAGTCGTCCGGTGATCTCGCCGAACGTGCTGAGGGTGTTGACGGTTGCGGTGATCGTCGGCAGGCCCAGCAAGGTGAAGCCGCCGCTGGACATCGTGTACACCGCGGGCGCCGCCGAACCAAAGGTCAGCGTCCCGGGATGGAGCGCGGCGCCCTGATCGTTGAACGTCTGATTGGTGTTGACCTTGTTCGAGCCGCGGCTGTGTCCGAGGTCACCGAACTGAAGCGCTACGTATCCGCCCATGGCGCGGACGGCGTTGTAGATCCGGAGCGACTGTGACGCATAGCAGCTTCCGACCTCTCCATGTCCGCATCCGGACGTCGGCGCGAGGACCCTCCCCCGTCTCCAGGCGCCCTTCTGGGGGATATATGAGCAAAACCCCGAACGGAGGTGGAGATGCTTCTCACGCTTGCGCTCATCCTGTTGATCGTCGCCGTCGCTGGCGGCGTGGTCGTTCATCCGCTGTTGTTTCTGCTCGCGATCCTGGCCGTCCTGGTCCTGTTCAGCGATCGGAGAGGCGGCCGCGGGTTGGTGCGCTGACCCGGAAACCTCACCTGCGTGGCCGGTCCACCAAGCGGCGGACCGGCCACGTGGTGTCCACTCAGGTCATCGCCGCCACCAGGCGGTGGTGGCGCAACTCCTCCGGGGGCGAGCCGTGAAGGATCCAGGTCCCATCCTCGCGCCGGCCGAGCGTACCTGAGCGAGCGAGATCGCCGATCGCGGTGGTCACCGACGGCCGGTGGGCGCCGACGAGGTCGGCCAGGCGTTGGTGGGAGAGCGGCAGTGGTACGGCGATCCCGTCTGCGCTCACGCGTCCCCACCGCTCGGCCAGGTGCCAGAGCGTCAGCATCAGCCGGTCGTCGACACGCTGGTGATGGGCGATCGCCAGCGCGACGGCCAGCGCATGCGCTCGACGAGTTCCCCGGGCGAACAGCTCGACGCCAAGTTGCGGCCACGGGTTCATTCTTTCCACGAGACCGTGATCGAGCACGGCCAGCCGGGTCGGCTCGAGGACCATCCAGCCGACCTCGGCCTGCACATGGGAACCGTCCCCGTCCCAGCGCCACGGTCGCAGCACATCGCCCGGTCCGAGCAACTCGGTGCAGCTTCGGCCGAGCACGTCGACCTCCCGGGCGAGCAGCCCGTCGATGATCATGAACCCGCGGTGGTGCTTGTCGGGCTCAATCGCGTTGCCAGCGTCCCACGTCCCGGTGGAGAGTCGTCGTATCCGGGTCAGTGCCTGACGGCGGGCGCGCTCACGCTCGGGCTCATCGATCAGCTCGGCCAGGTCCGGGTCGGCGTCGACGATGCTGATCAGGTCGGTTATCGAGCCCACGGCGTTTGCAGGCTACACCCCAACCAGAGACCTAAGCTCTCATCACAAACCGCATTGGTGGTGGTGCTCGGATTTGCACTCAGCGAGCAGTGACCTCGCCCGCCACGCTCCTGGGAGGTGTAGCTGCGGGCGGGCGCGCGGTCGGCGTTTGGATCCCCTAGCGACTCGATACGTTTGTCTGATGCAGCTGTGCATCCTGATCCGCCATGGCGAGTCGCTGTACAACGTCGAGAAGCGCATCAACGGCAACCCGGCCGTCGAGGTGGCCCTCAGCGATCACGGCCGCGCCGAGGCCGCCCGGCTCGCGTTGCACATCGCACATGTGGGGATCGAGGTGTGCGTGCACACCCGGTTTCTCAGGACGATCGAGACCGCGCGGCTTGCTCTCGGCCCCCGCGTCGACAGCGTTCCGTTCGTGTGTGAACCGCTGCTTGACGACATCAACGCCGGTGACTTGGAAGGTCGGGCGATCACCGAGTTCTCGACCTGGACCGCGGCTTACGGTCCGGACGTCCCGTTTCCCGGCGGCGAGAGCGTCCACGGCGCGGCAGTGCGCTTTGCCCAGGGCTACCGCGCGCTGGCCGCCCGCCCGGAGTCAGTCGTGCTGGCCGTAGGTCACGAACTGCCGATTCGCTTTGCGCTCAACGCCGCGTCGGGTTCCGGGGACCTCGAGCGTCCCGAGCACCAGATCGCCAACGCCGATCCCTATCTGTTCCAGCCTTCGGCCCTGGAGCGCGCCGCCCGCCGGATCGATGAGCTAATCGGCCGGCGGCGGCCCAGCGCGACGGGAGGCCGGCGCGAGTTATGATCGAGCCAATGCCGCCCCCTAATGACCACACGTTGGGACCGGCCGACGGGACGCTGCAGGTTCACACGTTCCGGGAAGGCATGGCGCAGAAGATCGGCCACGACCTGGTGATCGACGTGCGTCAGTGGCGGG
>CAXMLR010000469.1:0-14415 GCA_964194275.1 uncultured Solirubrobacterales bacterium | reverse complement strand
CCCTACACCATGGTCAAGGACCACCGCACCGATCACGAGATGGGGGACATCAATCGAGTGCTCGACGGCGACCTCGACGGCTTCGTCCGGGCGTACCTGCTGAAGGCCGCCAAGCGTTGAGCTTCCGCCACCCGCCCGCGCAGCCGACAGCGCCGTATCTGGAGGCGATCACCGCCTACGGATTCCGCGGCTCGACGCGCTTTCACGTGCCGGGCCACAAGGGCGGCGAGGGAGCAGATCCAGGGTTGCGCACGGCCCTCGGCGAGCGGGCGCTGCTGCTCGATATCCCACAGGACATCGAAGGCATTGACGTTGGTCCGTCGCCCACGCCCTACGAGCGGGCCGAGCAGCTCGCCGCCGACGCGTATGGCGCCGAGCGCACGTGGTTCCTGACCAACGGAGCCACGCAGGGCAACCACGCCCTGTGCATCGCGCTGGCTCCGCCGGGGGTGGCGGTGATCCTCCAGCGCAACTCGCACGCCAGCCTGATCGACGGCCTGATCCTCAGCGGTGGGCGTCCGAGCTGGGTGTCGCCCGAATACGACGCCGAGCTGGGCATGGCGCACGGTGTCAGTCCGGCCGCGCTCGCGCACGCGCTGGCCGGCACTCCGCAGGCGAAGGTGGCGTTCATCGTCTCGCCGACCTATTACGGGATGGCGGCTGACGTCGGAGCGTGCGCCGAGGTGGCTCACGCGGCAGGTGCAGCGCTGATCGTGGACAACGCCTGGGGATCGCACTTCGGTTTTCACGATGCGCTCCCGCACTCGCCGCTGGCCTTGGGGGCTGACGCGATGATCGCCTCGACGCACAAGATCGTGGGCAGTCTGACCCAGTCGGCGATGCTGCTGGTCGCCCACGGGGACCGGGTTGACAGCGATGCCGTCGCCCGGGCGGTGCGACTCGTTCGCTCGACGAGTCCAAGCTCGCTGCTGATGGCCTCGCTGGACGCGGCGCGGCGACAGCTCGCGGTTCACGGCGAGGCGCTGCTCGACCGGACGATCGACGCTGCGGCCCGGGCGCGGGAGGCGATTGGGGCGGTGCCCGGGTGCGACGTGCTCGGCGCCGATCTCGTGGGTCAGCCAGGGATCGCCGGCTGGGATCCACTGCGGATCGTCGTCGACGTTCGCCGCACGGGCTGCACGGGATATGAGGTCGCCGCCGCGCTGCGCAGCGATTACGACATCTTCGTCGAGCTGGCCACGCACGCGACGCTCGTGCTGGTGGTCGGCCTGGCCCAGCCCGTCGAGCAGCTCGAGCGCCTGGCTCATGACTTCGCCGAGACGGTGAGGCGGATCAACCGCCCCGCTGAGGCGGTGGCGATCACGCGGCCGCCGGGGGCGCTCGAGCACGAGACCGTGATGGCACCCCGGGACGCTTTCCTCGGGAGCGGTGAGGCGGTCGCCGTCGATCAGGCGCTGGGACGAATCTCCTGCGAATCAGTTGCCGGCTACCCGCCGGGGGTTCCGGCGCTGCTGCCCGGCGAGAGGATCACCGCCGAGGTGGTCGGCTATCTTCGCGAGTTGACCGCGGCGGGGGCCAGGCTGCACGGCGCGGCCGATCCCACCTTCGCCACCGTCCGCGTGCTAATCGAGCACTAGCTTTACGGCAATTGCGTCTGGCCGTGCTCGCGATGCGAAGCCACCAGCCAATCCTCGCTGACGTCGCCTTCCGGGATCCAATCAGGCAGCTCGAGCGCCAGATGGTCGGAGATCGCCGCCGCAAACGGCTCGTAGCTGGCCCGCAGTTCCTGGAGCCGTTCACGTGCCTCGGAGCTTTCGTCCACATGGAGCCCGCTTCCGTCCAAGCGCTCGCGCAGGCGCGTCAGCGCCTCGGGGCTCAACCGTTCTCGGTGGGGTCCCATCTCGTCATGCCTGGTCCTGCGCGGGTGGAACGCGAACGAGAGGTCGGAGAGAGCGTGGCGTCCCACCCGGAAGGTCAGCTCCGATGACTCGACCGCGTCCTGAGGCCCGTAGGCGATCGCGTAGGCGCAGGCATCGACAATTGTCGTCAGCGCCGCCAGCCAATTTTGGTTGACGTGTTGGGAGCGGAAGTAGCCGAGGATCGGATAGGAGAGATGGGTTTCCATCAGCTCCGCGGTCCACACCTCCCACTCGCGCAGGTAGGCATCGAGCTCGGGCCACCCACCACGCTGTCCGGAGCGTTCGAGCAGCGCACAGGCAGTTGGTGGCGAGCCGGCCCGGGGATCGAGGCGGGAGACCGCCGCCTCGCGCCGCGAGAACGCGGTGAACAGGGCAGGGAGATATCCGATCGAGATGAACAGCACCGCGAAACCGGTTGCCGCCTCCGCGACTTGGAGCACCTGACCGAGGCCACCCGTAGGTGCGCTGGTGGTGGAGGCGCTGAAGAAGGCGGCAGCGCTGAAGTACAGATCGTGCGCCGCAGTGGCGGGGTACGGACCCCCGAAGTGAGATGAGGCCGCCCACTGCATTCCCCAGTAGCAGAGGATCACCCCGACGCTCAGCACTCCGAGGATCATCAACAGCCAGAAGGGCCCGAAGATCCCCAGCATCGTGTCCGAGGCGATTTTCGGCAGGCGACGGCCGATGGCCTTCCACGGGACCCAGAGACTGCGCAGGAGCCCTCGCGCGATGCGGGGGTCGCGCTTGACCCGCCGCGGGAGCAGGAAGACAACGAAGAACTCTGCCAGCAGAATGGCAGTACCGGCCAGGCAGAGAAGGCCTATGACGACGTGCATGGCCTAGCAGCGTGGCAGGTCAGCGCGGTCCGCCGCAGATGACGCCCCCGAGCCCGCGCGGCGCGGGCCCGGGGGACGTCGACTGCTTAGGCGTTACGGCTTGACGCGGAACACCTGTCCGGTCAGCTTGCCGATGTACAGCCCGGGCGCCGCCGGCCCGTATCCTCGCTGGCAGATGTTCGACAGCCGAACCTCGGAGCTGCTCTCCCGTGCCCTCGCCGAGGACGTCGGCAGTGGCGATGTCACGACCGCGGCGACCGTCCCCGCGTCCGCGCGCGCCCGGGCACTCATCACCCAGAAGGTACCCGGGGTCGTGTTCGGGCTCGAGGTAGCCGAGGCGGTGTTCACGAGCCTGGACCCGAGGCTAAAGGTCCAGCAGCTGTGCAAGGAGGGCGTTTGGAGAGAGGCTGGTGAGGTACTCCGCGTTGAAGGCTCGGGGCGGGCGATCCTCACCGGTGAGCGCACCGCGCTCAATTTCCTTCAGCGTCTGTCCGGTGTCGCGACCTTGACCGCCCAGTGCGTGCAGGCGATCGCGGGAACGGGAGCAACAATCCTCGACACCCGAAAGACGACGCCTGGACTGCGGGCGCTGGAAAAGGCCGCCGTCGCCGCCGGGGGAGGCACCAACCACCGGGCCGGGCTCTACGACGCGATCCTGATCAAGGAGAACCACGCCGCGCTGGCCGGCGGCGTCGGCCCGGCGGTCCGGCTCGTGGCGCAGTACGCCCCCGGACTGCCGCTCGAGGTCGAGTGCCGCACGCTGGCCGAGGTTGACGAGGCCCTCGGTGCCGGGGCCCCGCGGATCCTGCTCGACAACATGACGCTCGAGCAGCTCGGAGCCGCGGTCGCCCATGTCGCCGGACGCGCCGAGCTCGAGGCCAGCGGCGGCCTGACCCTCGACACGCTCAAGGCAGTCGCGAGCACCGGCGTACAATTCATCTCGGTCGGCGCGCTCACCCACAGCGCCCCGGCACTCGATCTCTCGCTCATCCTGGAGCCGCTGCCATGAACCTTCCGATGCTCGGTGCCGCTGACGGACCGCTACTGCTCGAGAACATTCCTGCGCTCCAGGAGGAGGTGCGAGCGCTGGCCGCCGAGCGCGGCGCCGTGATCCTGGCGCACAACTACCAGCTGCCTGAGATCCAGGACGCTGCCGATTACGTTGGCGACTCGCTCGGGCTCTCGCAGCAGGCGGCCCGCGCGGAGGCCGACATGATCGTGTTCTGCGGGGTTCACTTCATGGCCGAGACCGCGTCGATTCTGTGCCCCGACAAGCTCGTGCTGATCCCCGATCCCGAGGCCGGCTGCTCGCTGGCCGATTCGATCACCGCGGAGCAGTTGCGTGAATGGAAAGCCCAGCACCCAGGCGCCGTCGTCGTCATGTACGTCAACACCACGGCGGAGGTGAAGGCAGTGACCGACTACTGCTGCACGTCGGCCAACGCGGTCGCGGTGGTCCAGCACATCCTTCGCGAGCACGGCGAGGACACGGAGATCCTGTTCGGGCCGGACATGTTCCTCGGGTCCTACGTCGAGAAGACACTCGGGCGCTCGATGCACGTCTGGGACGGGGAGTGCCACGTTCATGCCGGGATCCGGCCCGATGACATCACCGCCGTACGGGCAGCGCATCCCGGCGCGGACTTCCTGATCCACCCGGAATGCGGGTGCTCGACCAGCGTGATGGAGTATGTCGCCGCCGGTGACGTGGCGGCGGACGGCGTCCATATGCTCTCGACTGGCGGAATGCTCGGCTACGCCGATCAGCATGCGGCCGGCGGCACCGCGATCGTCGCCACCGAGACCGGGATGCTCCACCCGCTTCGCCAGGCCGCCCCCGACGTCGAGTTCATCGCCGCCAACGAGGCGGCCCACTGCCGGTTCATGAAGATGATCACCTTGCCGAAGCTCCGCGACGCGTTGCGCGAGGGCAAGTTCGAGGTCAAGGTCCCACGGGAAATAGCTGAGCCGGCCCGCGTGCCGATCGAGCGGATGGTGGAGATCAGCTAGCCGCGGCGCCCGACCGGACCAGATCGAGCCCATGCTCGGCTGCGTCGCGCACCACGCGGAGGGTGACCCGCTTGCGCTCGAACTCGGCCGGCGTGTAGCAGTGGACGTCCGCTGCGGCGCCCATTTCCAAGGCATCCCATAGCGATCCGGCCTGGTAGACCCGCTCTAGCCACGGCATCCCCTCGTAGGCCGAGGACACCAGGATCACTACGAACTCCGGTCCGCGCTCGCGTTGGGGCGGCGCACCACGCTCGTCAGCCAGCTGCGCGCCCCCGAGCAGCGCCCGCTCGATACGCCAGCGATCGCCGACTCTCTGGAGGTAGCTCTGCAGCTCTCGCCGGTTTACGGCCGGACCCAGCTCCACCGGTCGATTGTCCCCGCGGAGCGGCCCGGGCGCAAGGGGTCCTTCCTCTGAGCGGCTGCCACCGCAGCCGGACCCCCACCCCACCAGCCTGCCACCAGCCTTTGGCCCGGGGCACCGGGCCAAAGGTGGCCGTCACCCGCAATTCACTCCGGCAGCCAAGCAGGCGCGATCACACACGCCCACTGACAAACCAGACGCCAGATCAGTTGAACTGCCCGACCGTGTGCGGCCCGACGACCGCGATCGCCAGGTTATCTTCGATCCCGCGCGCTAGCTCCGTCACGTCCTGCACGGTGACCTCGTCGAGGAGTTCGATGGCCCGGTCGGGATTCACCGGCTCGCGGTAGACGATCGTCTGCTGGGCGGCGTGACGGGCCACGGCCCCGGAATTCTCGAACGCGATCGCGCGGGCTCCGGCGGCGTAGGCCCGGGCGCGCTCGACCTCTGACTCGGTCGGACCATCCGTGCGCAGCTCGGTAACGATCTCGCGCATTCGCTGGTAGGCCTCGATGCACTTGGTGCAGTCAAGTCCCGCCGAGAGCTGTAGCACCGGGACGTCGGCGTAGGCGTGGGGGAACGCGCTCACCGAGTACGCAAGTCCCCGCTGCTCGCGGATCTCGTCGAACAGCCGTGAGCCCATCGATCCGCCGAGCAGCGTCGAATAGATGGCGAGCGTGGCTCGCTGCCGGGGGTCGGCGACGTCGACCGTCGGCCGGTAGGACATCCGCAGATGCGACTGGTGCGAGTCCCGCTCGCCGACCAGGACCTGGGGCGAGAACCGCGGGGCGGGAGCGTAGGGCTCTGGCTCGGGTCGAGCCTCGAACCGGCTGAACAGCTCATCGAAGTCCCCGTTCTGGCCCAGCGAGTCCAGATTGCCAACCGCGAACGCTCCGCCCCGAGCTGGTGACCACCGGCGCTCGCGGAACGCGACGATCCCCTCCCGCGTAAACGTATCCCGGATGTGCTCGGTGCTGCCGAGGACCGGGCGGCCGAGCGGGTGCGGCCCGAACACCGCCTCGTCGATCAGGTGTTCGGCCACGGTGGCCGGCTGGTCGTTCGATCGTGCGATCTCCTGGACCACCACGCCGCGCTCACGATCAAGCTCCCCGGCGTCGATCCGCGCGCGGGCGACGAAGTCGGTCAGCAGGTCGGCGGCCTCGAGCGCCCGCTGCGCGCGGACGGTGATGTGAAATGCGACCAGATCATGACTGGTGTAGGCATTGAGGACAGCGCCGATGCGCTCGGCGGCCTCGTTGACGTCGCGATAGGAGGCGAACTTCTCGCCCCCCTTGAACACGAGGTGCTCAAGGAAGTGGGCCATCCCGTTCTCGTCCGGGCGCTCGCTGCGAGCTCCGGCATCGAAGGCGACGAGGATCGTCACCGCGCGAGTTCCCTCGACCGCGATCCGGTGAAGGGGCATTCCGTTGGGGAGGGTGGAGGTATTGATCATCGGCACCCGAACAACGGTAGCGATCACGGCCGGAAACTCCCGAAAACACGGGGCGCCGCAGGCGCCCATTTAGCTCTGCCTTAGAAACCTCCTGCAAATCACGTTGCAAGAGAGCAGTCCCACGGGCGGATCCGGACGGGTGCCGCTACTCTCCGCGCACCCTATGGCTAGAGAACAAACCACTCAGAAGCGTACCCGCCGGCGCGTCGGCGCCCCGTCGGTCCCGCGTCCCACGCAGGTCCCGAACGAGCGCTCGCGGACCGCGGCCACGGTGATCGAGTTCCGCGGTGTGTCAAAGCACTACGCCAGCGGCGACCTCGGTTTGGACCAGGCCACCTTCTCGATCGACCGGGGGGAGTTCGTGTTCCTCGTCGGATCGACCGGTTCCGGCAAGTCGACCGTGATGCGGCTGCTGATCAAGGAGCACGATCCCAGCGAAGGCCACATCCGCGTGGCCGGCCACGAGCTCAGCGAGATCACCCACAAGCGCGTGCCGTTCTACCGGCGCAACATCGGCGTGGTCTTCCAGGACTTCAAGCTGCTCCCGAACCGCACCGTCTACGACAACGTCGCCTACGCCCTGCAGGTCACCGGCGGCTCGCGGCGTGAGATCCGGGCCAAGGTTCCGGACATCCTGCGGCTGACCGGACTCTCGACGAAGCTCCACAATTACCCTGACCAGCTCTCAGGTGGTGAGCAGCAGCGTGTGTCGATCGCGCGGGCGTTCGTCAACCATCCGCCGCTGCTGCTGGCTGACGAGCCGACGGGAAATCTCGATCCGGAGACGAGCATCGACATCATGCGGCTGCTGTACCGGATCAATCGCACCGGGACGACCGTGCTGGTGGCCACGCACGACCAGGCGATGGTCGACAAGATGCGCCGCCGGGTGCTGGAGCTTTCACGCGGACGGATCGTCCGCGACGAGGCGACCGGTCTGTACGCGCGCGACGAGTCGACGCGTGAGTTCGCCAACCGGATGCGCCAGCCCCCGACCCGTCCGCCGGGGGTGTAAGCACCCATGCGTATAGGATTCTTCGTGCGTGAGGCACTGCGCGCGATGCGTCGCAGCGCGGCCCCGAGCTTCGCCGCGCTGGCCACGGTGCTGGTGACCATGGTGATGCTCGGCGTGTTCATCCCGATCGTCCAGGCCACGAATGGCGCCGCCAACAGCGTGCGCAGCCGGGTGCTGGTCGACGTCTACATGAAGACGAATGCCTCACCGGCCGACGTCACCCGCGTGCGCAAGGAGCTGCTGGCCGTCTCGCACGTCAAGTCGGTCGAGTTCGTGTCAAAGCAGTCGGCGCTCGCGCAGCAGTCAAAGCAGGATCCGCAGGCCTACCAGCTGCTGTCCGCGAACCCGCTGCCGGACACCTTCCACGTGGTGCCGGACAATCCCTCGAATGTGTTGTCGGTCCACAACTCATTGACTCCGGCTGCTGCGGGCGGCGGTAGCGGGACGATCGATGCGGCGATTCAGAGCGTTTCGAACAAGAAGAACGACACGCGCAAGATCCTCGAGGTGACGAACCTGGTCACGATCACCGCCGCGGCCCTGACCGTGCTGCTGATCATCGCTTCGATCCTGCTGATCGCCAACACGATCAGGCTGTCGCTGTTCTCGCGACGGCGCGAGGTCGAGGTGATGAAGCTCGTGGGCGCGACCGACTGGTTCATCCGCTGGCCGTTCGTGATCGAGGGCACGATCGTTGGGGCGCTCGGCGCGCTGCTGGCGATCGGAGTGCTCGGGATCACCAAGGTCGCGTTGCTCGATCCGCTGGCCAACAACTGGACCCTGATCGCCGCTCCGCGGACGATCGCCTTCACCGCGCTCGTCGCGGTGCTGCTGGGCGCTGGGATTCTCGTCTCGGCGCTCGGCTCTGGCCTGTCGCTGCGGCGGTTCCTGCGGGTCTAGCGTCGGCGGGCAACGGTCGGGTCGCCCCAGCGGCCCGGCTACTCTCCGTTCATGCCCCCGCGCACCACGCGTTCGTCACTCGTCGCCGTTTACGCCGCACTGGCGATCGTGCTGTTGCTGATCGGGATCTGGCTGGGCGGCCACCCGAGCTGGCTGCCCTCGCCGCTGCGCAACGCGTTCGTCGACGACGGCAGTGGTGGGTTGGTCAACGAGGCCCTCAGCGTGCTCTCACGCGATTACTACCGGCCGATCGACAAGGGGCAGCTGGTCAACCGGGGGCTTGCCGGAGCGGTGTCCAGCCTCAATGACCCGTACTCGCACTATTTCGGTCCGATCGACTACCGCTCGTTCCTGAATCAGTCCAATCCGCATTTGAGCGGGATCGGCATCGACGTCCAGCTCGACCCGCGCGGGTTGCGGGTCGTCGGGGTATTCGCGGGGTCGCCTGCTGCGCGGGCGGGCCTCGCCTCCGGCGACTTGATCGTCGGCGTGGGCTCAACTTCGCTGGCCGGCCGCACTCAGGACTTCGGCTCGCGAATGATCAAAGGCCAGGCGGGAACGCAGGTCATACTCAGCGTGATCTCCGGCGCCCACCGCCGGGAGGTCACGATCAAGCGCGCGAACTTGGTCGTGCCCGTCGCCGACGGTACGGTTGTCGCGTTTCATGGCTTCAAGATCGGGATCGTCCGCCTCACCAGCTTTACCGCCGGGTCAGGCGCCGAGGTGCGCTCCCAGGTGCAGCGTGTCCTCAAGCAGGGAGCTCGGGCGCTGGTCCTCGATCTGCGTCAGAACGGCGGCGGTCTGCTCGACGAGGCCGTGAACGTGGCGAGCGTGTTCATCGCCGACGGCACGATCGTCTCGACGGTCGGCCGCAGCCAGCCGCGGCAGCTGTACGTCGCGAAGGGTGGGGCGATCCCGCTCAAGATCCCCCTCGTCGTGCTCGTCGATCGCGGTACGGCGTCCTCGGCGGAGATCGTCACTGCAGCGCTGCGAGATCGCGGGCGGGCAAAGGTGGTGGGAACGCGCACGTACGGCAAGGGCGTCTTCCAGGAGATCCAGTCCCTGTCCAATGGCGGGGCGCTTGACATCGTGACCGGGCAATGGTTTGAGCCCAGCGGCCGCAACGTCGGCGGACCCGGCGTCACCGAGGGCGCGGGCATCTCTCCCGACGTTCCCGTCGCCGCCAGCCCGCACAGCAGCAGTGATCCGGGACTGACGGCCGCTGAGCGGACCGTAGCCGCCGAGCTCCGGTGAGCCTGGCAAGCCGAGCGGCGCCCGCGACAGCGCGAGTGGCTGTGCTCGAGCGCCGCGGCAAGTTCCTTGTGGCGGAGCCGTTCTTCGGCTCAGGCCCGCGGGTGGTGGTCAGCCGCGACCGTCGCTTCTCCGAGGGAGATCTCGTCGTGCTCCGTCCTCCCGCCGGCCAGGATGGGCGCGGCGGTGGGCGTGGGCGCGGGACGATCGCGTGTCGGTTGGGGAGCCCCAGCGTGGCGCGGGATGTGATCGAGGCGCTGATGATCGACCGGGGGCTGCGGCGCGGCTTTGACCCGGCGATCGAGCACGAAGCGCGCATGCAGGCGACGCGGCCGCCGGAGGAGTCCGGGCGGCGGGATCTGCGGGCAATGCCGACGTTCACCATCGACCCCGCCACCGCCCGGGACTTCGATGACGCAGTCTCCGCCTCGCGTGAGCCGGACGGATCCTTGCGGGTCAGTGTGCACATCGCAGATGTGTCCGCGTTCGTGGCGCCGCGCTCGCTGATCGACCGCGAGGCCTACCGGCGCTCCACGAGCGTGTACGTTCCTGGCGCTGTCGAGCCGATGCTTCCATCGCAGCTGTCCAACCACGCCTGCTCGCTGGTTCCCGGGGAGGACCGCCTGACCGTGACCGTGGAGATGACGCTGAACGGTGAAACGGTCACTCGCTCCGCGTTCTACCGTTCGGTGATCCGCTCCGATCAGCGACTCGAGTACGGGCAGGTCGACGAGATCTTCGCGGGCCGTGCTCCGGCCAGCGCTCCCTGGGGCGACGCGCTGGAGGCCGCCCGGGCCGCCGCGGCGGCGCTGGAGGCTCGGCGAAGCTCGCGGGCCGCGCTGGTGCTCGAGTCGGCCGAATCCGACTTCTTGTTCGACCGTGACGGCAACGTGCAGCAGGCCGAAGCCGTGCGCCAGACCGAATCGCACCGGCTGATCGAGCAGCTGATGATCGCGGCCAACGAGCAGGTAGCAGCCCACCTGGCGCAGCGACGCACGCCGGCCCTCTACCGGGTGCACGAGCAGCCGGACGCTCCCGCCGTGGAGCGGCTGATCGAGCAGCTCGCCTCGCTGGGCGTGCCGACGCCGCCGGTGCCCGGCGGGCACCTGACCCGGCAGCAGGCGGCGGACGTGGTGGGCGAAGCGTCGCAACTGGTGACGGATTGGGTCAGGCGGAGCGGGCACGGCCGGCGAGCGCTCATGAGCCTGATCCTGAGGTCGCTGAAGCAGGCCTACTACGACCACCGCAACCTCGGTCACGCCGGGCTGCAGTCGCCGCGCTACTGCCACTTCACCTCGCCGATTCGCCGGTACCCCGATTTGATCTGCCACCGTGCCCTGCTCTCCGCGGTCACCGGCGATGTCGCCGCTCCGGATGCGTCGTGGGTCGCCGCGGCCGGCCCGTGGACCTCAGCGCGCGAGCGCGAGGCGATGACGATCGAGCGCGACGCCGACGACGTCGCCCGCTGCTTCCTGCTCGAGCGCATGCTGGCTCAGACCTCCGGGCGCGAGCGCGTGTTTGAAGGCGAGGTCGTCGGGCTGATCTCGGCAGGTGCGTTCGTCGCCTTCGGACCGGGGGGCGAATACGAAGGGATGCTCCCCGTCCGCCGGTTGCGCGGAGACTGGTGGGAGCTCAACGAGGCAGGGACGATTCTCGTCGGCACGCGTAACGGCGGCGCGATCCGGTTGGGGGATTCCATCTCCGTGGAGGTGGGGCAGATCGACGCACCTCGGGGGAGGGTGGACCTGCTGCCCGCCTGGGGGGAGGATTGACCTCATGGCCAAGGGACGCAAGCGCAAAGCCGCCCCGGGCGACATCGCCTCGAACCGGCAGGCCGCCTACCGGTACAACCTGCTTGAGCGCTTCGAGTGTGGAATCGTGCTGACCGGCACCGAAGTGAAGGCCCTGCGGGACGGCAAGGCGCAGCTGAAGGATTCTTACGCCGCGGTGCGCGATGGCGAGGTATGGCTGATCGGGCTCTACATCCCGCCCTACGGTCCCGCCTCGCGGGAAAACCACGAACCGGAGCGGCCACGCAAGCTGCTGATGCACCGCGGCGAAATTGAGCGCCTCGTCGGCCGCACCCAGGAGCGGGGGCTGACGCTCGTGCCGACGCGGATCTACTTCGCCGGCTCCCGCTCGCGGGCGAAGGTCGAGATCGCCCTGGCCAAGGGCAAAGACCTCTACGACAAGCGCGACTCGATCCGCAAGCGGGACATGGCCCGCGACGTCCAGCGAGAACTCAGAGATGCGCAGCGCTAGCGTGTCGTCGACTCCGTGGTTTTCCCGCGGCGATTGCGGGTAGAGATCGATAATGACCATCGGTGGTTCACTCGCCCTTATCGCTGCCGGCGCGATCCTGAAATGGGCCGTGACGGCGCATGTCAGCTGGCTTGACCTGCAGACGACCGGAACGGTGCTGTTCGTGGTCGGACTCGTGGGGCTGTTCGTGGGGCTGGTGTACACGTTCTGGTGGGCACGGCGCAGGCGTGACGATGAGACGCCGATCATGCGCCCGCCGCCCAACGCTCGCTGACCCCTGCTACGGCAGCGTGCGCGGCAGGTGCGTCGTCTGCATGCCGACTACCAGCAGTGCGATCAGCGACAGATACACGGCTGCGACCAGCACCCGGTCAAGCGGCTTGACACGGTAGTAGGCCTGCTGTTCCTCGCCGCCCCGGCGCAGCGCCTTCCAGCGTCGCCACGTCTCGAGGCCCCCGAACAGGATGATGATCAAGATGATCGGGTTGGGGAAGACGAACGCCAGCACGATCAGGCCTCCGAAGCCGGCGAACCACATCCAAGGAGCCATCGCCGCCATCGCCCGGCCCCCGTCAAGGGGGACGACCGGCAGCAGGTTGAACAGGTTCAGGAAGAAGCCTGTGAACGCGAGCGCGCGCCAGATGTCGTTACCGGTCGCATGCCAGACGAGGATGCAGGCAGCCGAGCCAATGCTGCCGAGGATCGGTCCGGCCAGGCCCACACGGGCCTCCGCCAGCGCGTTGTCACCCAGTGAGCGTGCGGTGATCACGGCACCCATGAACGGGATGAACATCGGCCAGCTCGCCTTGATGCCCTCGCGGCGCAGCTGGATGACGTGTCCGAGCTCGTGCACGAGCAGCAGGACCACGAAGCCGAGGGCAAACGGGAACCCCCAGATCAGCGTGTAGGCGGCGATCGAGACGAGCATCGTCCCCGAGGTGGAGAGCAGCTTGATCTTCGGGAGCAGCAGCAGGATCGCCTTGAACTTGGCCAGGAAGGCGACGAGCGCGGCGATCGCCGGGCCGATGGTGCGTTTGAACAGCGGCGGCTTCTTCGGCTCGAACGGCGGGCCGAACTCCTCCGCGCTGCGGTCGAATCCCGCCGGGGGCGGGGGCGCTGGCATCCAGTGCTGAGGGGTTTCCATGTCACGAATGATTGTGACACCAGAATTCCCGGCCCTGAACGGATTTACGATGTCCTTCGTTTTCGCCCCGCAATCGCCCGCGGCCCGCTACTGCCGTCTACAATGGGCGGACATAAGTAAACCCCCCGGGGACGACAGGCTTCGACGTGGTCGTCTCGTGGGGGTGGTTGCGAGTCGAGGTTCCGGGTGGCCTCGTAAAACCCCCGGAAAACCATAAGTGCGGACACGCACAATTTTGACCTCGGTCTGGCTGCTGCTTAACCAGTAGTTGACCTAGCGTCTCTCGGCCTTCCCTAGCCTGCGGGGAAGATGTCCGGGATCAATCAGCAGGCTTACCCGATGAGGTTTGCTCCAGCTGATCCGGGGACATTCTTTGGAGCTGGCCCTCGACAACCCGGCCGGCGTGGCTAGTCGAGGGTGAGATCAGAGCGCCGGATACGCTCGTAGACGCCACCTTTCACGCGACCGCGGACGCGGGTTCAATTCCCGCCGTCTCCATCTTTCAGCGAAAACAGCCCTGCTAAGTGCGGGGTTTGCTCGGGCAGGATGCGGTCATGCACGGCGGGCGTCCAGCGCGGGTTCAATCCCGCCGTGTCGTGACTTGCGCACACAACTACTTGAGCGCGGAGGGTTGCGAGCTAACCAGGGTCTGGTACTGCTGACCGCGGGCCGAGCCCCGCGTAGCGGCAACTCAGCCGGGACTCGCGACTTGTTGTCGCGCACCCGCGGCTCGTAGTAGCTGAAAAAGACCTTGCTGACGAGGTCGCGGCGGCTGTGTGCTCCGGTGTTCCCGAAGATGTTCTTGAGGTGCTCCGTGTGCGGAGACACGACGAGGGCGTCGGCGTTCTGCGCGGTGGAGTCGCCCCTGAGGACCAGGCGGGTAATGTCCTGCTCGCGCTTCGTCAGCCCGTAGGCCAGCCATCAAGGGGCACGTGATCACGCGTCGAGCCGCTGAGTGCCAGCCCGGTGGGCTCGCATGAGGCCAGTGGTGCCGACCGCCGCTGCGAGGATCACCAGCGCGCTGCCACGTGTCGGCTGTCCGACTGCCCCCAGGGCGAGACCGGTCAAGAGCGGCGGCGCGTCCCAGCGCGCGAGTCTCGCGGCGTCCTGCGGTGGGCGCTGCGAGCGTGCGAACCAGTGCCAGGCGGCGCCCGCGGCGAGCAGCAGCTGCCGGGCGGCCAGCGCGCGCACCGCGGCCGGAGTCAGCCATTCGGCGCGGGCGGCCCCGCGAACCGAGGCGGCCCGGAAGGCGAGGTCCGCGAGCGGGTCGAAGTCGCGACCGAACCGGGTGGGGCCGTCGCGC
>CAXMLR010000468.1:0-3714 GCA_964194275.1 uncultured Solirubrobacterales bacterium | reverse complement strand
GTTCTCCGGCGCGTACCGGGCCCTGCCATGGGTAGGGCTGGGGTGGGCGATGTACGGGCTGTGGGTGGTCTTCCTGGTGATCGCAGGACGGGCGCAGGTCACCCGGCGAAACTTCCCCGCATCGATTGCGGGACTGATCGCCAACGTCGTCCTGATTGTGGTGTTGGTTCCGTCACTGGGCATCGCCGGGGCCGGGATCGCCCTGTGCGGCGCTTACGCGGTCATGCTGGGGGTCATGTACGTGCTCACCCGCCAGGCCTTCCGCGTGGCTTTCGAGTGGCGGCGGCTCCTGCAGCTGACGCTGGTGATGGGTGCGGTCGCCGCCGCAGGCGATCTGCTGCTGCCGACGCACGGCACGGTCGGGTTCCTCGTACGGCTGGCCGCATTCGCGGCGATTCCGCCGGTTCTGTACCTGATCGGGTTCGCGCATCCGCACGAGCTCGCTCAGGTCCGGCGGCTGGCTGAGCGGGTGCGCCGCCGTGGCCGGCCGTTGAACGGGGCGTCATGACGAGGCCTTCGGTCAGCGTGGTGATGCCGTTTGCCGGCGCCGAGTCCGACGGGGCGGCCGCGGTGGCGCTACTGCTGGCGCTCGCGGTATCCGCCGAGGATGAGCTGATCCTTGCTGACAACAGCGGCACGGTGGCGCCCGCCGACGGGGTCAAGGTGGTGCGGGCGGCGGCTGAACGCTCTCCCGCCCACGCCCGCAACACCGGCGCGGCGCTCGCCCGCGGGGAGTGGATCCTGTTCCTCGACGCTGACTGCGTCCCCTCATCGACGCTGCTCGATGACTACTTCACCTCACCCGTGACCTCCGACGTCGGGGCACTGGCCGGCGAGGTTGTGCCGGCCGCCGGGCCATCGACGCTGGCCGCCCGCTACGCCAGCGAACGCAGCTTCCTCGGTCAGGCTGCGCACCTCACGCATCCGTATCTGCCGCGAGCTGTGGCGGCCAATCTGATGGTCCGCCGGACCGCGTTCGAGCAGCTGGGAGGCTTTCTGGAAGGCGTGCGGGCCGCCGAGGACACCGACTTCAGCTGGCGTCTGCAGCACGCTGGGTGGCGCCTGGAGCTGCGCGCGCAGGCGCGAGTCCACCACACCTACCGGGTCACGCTGCGTGAGCTTCGTCGCCAGTGGCGTGGATACGCGGCGGGGCGCGCCTGGCTGGCGCGCCGCTACGACGGATTCACTCCACAGCCGGCGGTTCGCCGGGGCCTGGGGCGTGGGCTGCGCCGCCTGAGCGGCCGGTCCGGGGGCGACTCGGGCCGGAGCTTGCGCCCGCGGTCATCTGACCGGCGCGCGCCCGTGGGGCGTCTTGACCGTGGTCGCTACCTGGCGCTCGACGCGCTGCTCGCGGCTGAGGAGCTGCGAGGATTCGCACTATCGAACCGTCCCGTCGACGCGGCGCGGACGCAGGGGACGGCGGGGACGGCGGGGACGGCTCCAGGGTCGGCAGGGACGGCTCCAGGGTCGGTGCGGGTGGTGCTCGTGGCCGATCGCTTTCCCGCCCGCGGTGATCCGCTGGCGGAGTTCGCGCACGCGCTTCGGGGCGCCCGGATCGAGGCGGCGGCCAGGCCGGAGACCGTCGCGCTCGAGCTGGCTCGCTCGCTGGACATCGCCTATCGGGAGGATGACGGCGCTGCTGCTCGCGCCGGAGCGATGGCGAGGCTGGCCCTCCGGCACCCGTTCCGCTGTCTGCTCGACGTTCGCAGGCGGGCGAGAAGCAGCGGCGGTGGTCCGCCGGCTGTCAGCCTGGCCGCCCTCGCGCCCGTCGCCCTGCGGATCGGACGAGACCCCGCGGCGAGGCTCCACGCGCTGGGCGGCGAGCCGGTGCGGGATGTCGCGGTGCGTCTCGCCGCGCTCACCGGACGAAGCCTCGAGGGTAAGCACGAATGACCCGGGTCCAGATCGTCGACCCCTCGGCCTTCACGCCGCCCTACGACCACGCGCTGGCCCTGGCTCTGGCCCACGCCGGCGCCGACGTCACGCTCGTCACCAGCCGTTTCGCCTACGGGTCGGTCCCCGCTACCGACGCCTACCAGCGGCAGGAGCTCTTCTACCGACACGCCCCCGGGGGGGCCGGCACCCGGCTGCGGCGACTGGGCAAGCTGGTTCAACACGGCCCCGACATGGTTCGCTACCGCCGGCTGGCCGAGCGCGCCGACGTCGCACACTTTCAATGGTTCGACCTGCCGTGGGTCGACCGTCATCTGCTGCCGCGCGGTCCGGTTGTGCTGACCGCCCATGACCTGCTGCCCCGCGAGCCGCGAGCTGGCCAGGCCCGCGCCCAGCGGCAGCTGTTGCAGCGTGTGGACGCGGTGATAGCCCACTCCGACTACGGCCGGCGGCAACTCGTGGACGTGCTCGGCCTGGAGGCCGCCAAGGTGCACACCGTCCCACACGGGGCATTCACCCACCTGACCGAGCAGGAATATGAGCAGCCGCTCCCGGATGAATTGGCCCGCTCTGACGCGCCAGTGGCGCTGTTCTTCGGGCTGTTGCGGCCCTATAAGGGCATCGAGACGCTGCTGGAGGCCTGGCGCGGGATCGATGGCGCCGAGCTGTGGATCGTCGGACGGCCGAGGATGCCGCTCGCGCCCCTGCAGGCCACTGCCCCGCCGGGAGTGCGATTCGTTCCACGCTTCGTCTCCGACCAGGAGCTGGCCTCCCTGTTCCGCCGCGCCGACGTGATCGTCCTGCCCTACGTGCGGACCGAGCGCTTCGACCAGTCTGGGGTCCTGGCCACCGCCTTGGCGTTCGGCAAGGCTGTCGTGCTCACCGACATTGGCGGCTTCGGCGAGGTGGCCGCGCACGGGGCGGCGGAGCTCGTGCCGCCGGACGATCCCCCCGCGCTGTGCCTCGCACTCCAGCACCTGCTGGCTGACCCCAGCGCGCGTGAGCGATTGGGACGAGCCGCTGCCGCGGCGGCGGCGGGACCGTACTCGTGGGATCAGGCGGCGCGGCGGACGTTGGAGGTCTACCGCGACGCCGGAGCTTAAGGCCGTACTTCACAATCCGCCGCCGTGGACGTTCTGGCCATCCTGTTCTGGCTTTCCGTGGCGCTCCTGCTCTATGCCCACGTCGGCTACGCGGCGCTGCTCGCGCTGCTCGCTCGGCCGCGCCGGCCGCCCCCGCCCGAGCTCGGCGGCGAGGACGAGTTGCCGCCGGTCACGATAATCGTGGCGGCCTACGCTGAGCAGGAGGTCATCGCCGGACGCGTCGCGAACCTCCGCACTCTCGACTACCCGCCGGGCCGGGTCGAGATCATCGTCGCGTGCGACGGGTCGCCCGACGCGACGGCGGCCCGGGCGAGGGCGGCGGGTGCCGATGTCGTGCTCGAGCTCGAACGCGGCGGGAAGATCCGCGCCCAGGACGCGGCGGTCGAGCGGGCCCGGGGGGAGATCGTGGCGTTTTCGGACGCCAACGCATTGTGGGAGCCGAGGGCCCTCAGAGGCCTGGTGGCGTGCTTTGCGGATCGACGGGTGGGCTACGTATGCGGAGACGTGCAGTTCGTCAACGACAGCGGCACCAACCAGGAGGGCCTGTACTGGCGCTACGAGATGGCCCTGCGCCGGCTGGAGTCCCGGGTGCGATCGGTGACCGGCGGCAACGGCGCCATCTATGCCACGCGCCGCGATTCCTACATCGTCGTCGACCCGATCATGGGACACGACCTCTCATTTCCGTTCAACATGGTCAAGCGCGGCTGGCTCGCGG
>CAXMLR010000467.1:0-3225 GCA_964194275.1 uncultured Solirubrobacterales bacterium | reverse complement strand
AGCGTGCTCTTGCCGCTGCCGTTGCGACCGACGACCCCGTGGAACTCACCTTCCGGGATCTGCAACGTCACGTCGTCGACCGCGTGGAGCTCGTCGATCACGCTTGAGCGAAGCGGGTGCAGGACCCGTTCCTTGAGCGTGTGATACTGCTCGCGAGGCAGCCGGAAGCTCTTGCTCAGGTGCGAGATCGACAACGCCACCGGTCCGGGCGCTGCGCCCCGTGAAGCCGTGCTCCTCGGATCACGAACTGTGGCGCTCACCTCGCGGGACGGTAGCAACGACGCGCTGGGACTCTGAGCCGTGGGCGCTCAGCGACGGTAGGACCGTAGCTTGCTCAGCCAGCGGCTGTCCGCCCTCCCGCTCGCCGGAAGTCCGCGCGAGGTGTCGCCGGAAAAGCTCTGAACGCGCTTGCTCGCCGGCTTGAGCCCCTGTTGCAGACGGCGCAGCTCGTCGCCCAGTGTCTGCTGCTGGCGAAGCAGCAGCTCGAGGTTGCACTCGAGCGCCACCTGCTCACGGGTGTCTGAGTAGTCCCGGCGCGCGAGGTCCCGAGCGCTCACCTCGACGTCACGGCGCCGGAGTGTGACCAGGTCATGCCCGGCTCCACTCGCGGGATCGCAAACTTGGAAGCGGAGGACCTCGAATGCCCGCCCCCAGTGCTCGCGGACCCACCACTCCGAGAGCAGGACATCGGGGCCGCCGACGCTCCAGTCCTTGTGCATGTCGACGATCGCCATGCCGATGCGCTCGTCCCATTCGGCATCGAGGATCTGACGTGCCATGGCCGGACCCAGCACGCTTACGACGGCAATTCCGCCGGGTCTCATCACCCGGTGGAGCTCCACCAGCCAGCGGCTCCAATCCGCAGTGATGTGGGTGAAAACCGACATCGCGTAGACGAGATCGAAGCGTCCAGCCTCCTGATCGAGCGGTGGCGTCTCGCCGCAGAGAAAGAACCCAAACGGCGGCGAGAGCTTGGCTTGCGCCCAGGCGATGCTGTCCGCGTGGATGTCGCATCCCATGAACGTCGCCCCGTCGGTCTCGGGCGCAAACGCGCTGAGCGTCCGGCCGGTGCCGCATCCGAAGTCCAAGACGGCCTTGCCCTCGTAGGACCATCCTTCCGGGAGCATGGTCTCGATAAACGCCCGCTGCTGGGTGCCGATCGATCGATAGTCCTCGTACGCGCCACCGATCCGGGAGGCGAGCTTCAGCGGCGGAATCGGGAGAGAAGATCGAGCGGTCGTCATCGAGGCGCGACTGTACTAGCCGGCCCGCAGAGCGACCACGTCCAGTTTGCGCATGCACAGCGCGGCGCGCGGGGGCAGGATCAGCTTGAGCCGGTGGGCCAGCCCAGCGCCGAGAAAACCTATTGTCGCCTTCGAGCGGGAGGAAACCGCGATCCCGTTGGTCGCCGCCTGCCGATAGCCGGGTCCTTGATCGGCGAACAGCGGGAGCGCGAAAGTCCGAGCTGACGAATACCGCAGGAGCAGGTAGTACGGTCCCGGGGGGGCGCGCCGGTCGGCGCTCAGCCGTCGCTCAACCCAGCCCGGCTTGGAGCCGGCGGCGACGCAGACCTGGCCGCCGGTCCGCGTCACCGTGGCAGCCCCCACCGTGAGGGAGTGCGCGCGAAGCAGGTCGATCGTGTCCCCGTCGCCGATGCTTCGACCTTCCGTCGCTGCGTGGAACACTCCTTGGGAGTCGACCGTCATCAGCGGTCCGTCGAGCGCACCATCGACCTGAACCTTGCCGAGGTACAGCGGCAGCACCCATGAAAGCCGATTGAGCGGTGCGAAGGGATAGCTGATGATCTGGAATGGAACCTCCTGATCAGCAACGACCGGGTGGATTCGCTTCCCTTTCAGCCGGAAGAACGACCGCTGCACGTTAGCCTCCCAATGGCGCGCCTCGATGCTGTTCCAGCCTGCCTGGAGGTGAACGGCGGTGAGGATCGCGCTGACGGCGTAGGCGGCCAAGAGGAGCGAAACCACGACCGGGGCGAGGCCGAGCCGGGGTCGGGTGAGAAGTCGCGCTGGAGCAATCGCCACAGTTGGTCGCAAGACGCCGCCGCGCGAGCTCCCGGCGCAGAACGCCAGCGGCAACAACCACGCGAAGTCCAACAGGTAACGGAGGTCTCCACCGATTGCCACCCCGAATTGGGCGACCCGGGTATTGGCGACGAGGCCGCCATCGAGGAGGACCATCAGCGCGACGAACCCCCAGGCTCGCCCGGCAGAGCGCTTCCGTCGCACGGACACGATCAGCAAGCCGAGCGCCGCGAGCTGCAGAGCGACCACCGCGACTACCTGAAGCGGGCTCAAGCCGGCATGGGGCACCGTGAAGCCCGCGAGCGCGGGAACCAGCGTGTCGACCCAAAGGATGCGGAAGTAGTCGAGATAACCGCCGATGCTCACGGCGCCGGCGCTTGCGCTGCCGTACGCCCCCGAGGCCACGTATCCGACCGCCCAGAGGCCCACGACCGCGGCGTAGGCAAGCCACAGACAGCGCTCGCGCCAGAACGCTGAGGCGATCTTCGCCGCCGACAGTGCCTCGGACATCAGGAGCACACGGACCAGGGCCAGATAGACGAGCATCAGCGCCGGTTTCTCGTAAAACAACAACCCGACCGCCAGCGCGCCGCTGGATAAGACGATCCACCGACTCCGCCCATCCGCGCAGAAGCGCAGCATTGCGTACAGGCAAACCAGATCGCACAGGAGGGTGGGGAGCGCCTGAACGCCGGAGGCCCACCATTGAAGCGGGCGGACCCAGAGGATCGAGAGTCCGAACCACATCGTCAGGGCCACAGTGACCCAGCTGCGGCCGATCACCAGTGCTAGCACTCGCTCGAACACGAGAATCGAGGCGCCCAGCACAGCCAGAAGCGCCAACAGACCCCACCGGTAGTCCAGCGGGAACAGATGCACCATCACCGAGTACACGGCGTTCATCCCGACGTCCCAGTGCTGGAAGAGCACCCGGTTCAGCCAGCCCAAGCCGAACCCCTCGTGCCGCGCCAACACGAGAATCAGGTTGTCGTCGTAGACCCACCCGCCATTGCGCAGGATCGCGTAAGCGATGGCCGGCGGAGCCACGACGAGGAGGAGCAGAAGCGGCTGCGCGGACACCGTCCGGATCCCGACGCGGCTCGCCGTGGTGGCCGAAGGTGCGTCCCCGTCGCTTGGCCGCCACATCACGGGGAGCCTAGGGCAGCTACCGCGTGACCGGCTC
>CAXMLR010000466.1:0-6688 GCA_964194275.1 uncultured Solirubrobacterales bacterium | reverse complement strand
CTCCTGGAACGCGATACGTCCATCCAACACCCCCCGCCGCTCGCCGTTCGCCACGAGCTTCGCCTCGTCTGTGGTGAGGATGTCCTCCAGCAGACACACCACGACGTTGTCGTTGATGTAGGTGCTGGCCGTGGCTCGGTCGTGCCCGTAGAAGTCTCGGTAGAGCTTGACGATCGCGGCAGAGATCGCTGTCGTCAACGGCTCCCCTTCAAGCTGAGGTTGCCCGCTCACCCGAGTCGTCCGATCTCCGGGCTCTGTTGACAAAGCGCGCGCAGAGGGACCAAGAGCCGGCAGGGGGCCCCCTATGCTCACCTACGCACGAGCAGGGCCAATCAGATCAGCGCTCAGCTCAGTTTGTCAGGAATGCCCGGAGCCGAGTGCACTCTCGGGTACGTTGGCTGCCATGCGCAAGGGTGCGCGCGCTGGGTGCGGGGGATGTGGTGGTCGCATTCGCGACGCCGAAGGCGTCCCCGGCGCGCGCGAATGCAGCGGCTTGGCTCAGCAGCCCCCATCGGTCACAAGCGGGACATGTCCATCGCCGTCGGGAACCAGCCCGTCGAAACCGTTTCCATCCAGCCCGCGCCCGTCGAGGTGGCCGGGGGCCGGATCGAGCACGAAGACCTCCACCGCCAGATCGGGATTGATGTGGTTGCTGCTCATGAACGCGACGACTCGGCGATGCGAAATCTCCTGCACCGCGTTGATCGCATCGGCTTGGAACGCGTCCTGGAACGCGCGCCGGCTTTCCAGCACGAGCTCGGACCTGCCGGACTGAGCCAAGGTTTGCTCACCCTTGGTGAGCGTCGCCCCGAGCACACAGACGATGACGTCCTCGCCGATCGTGGTCCTGGCTCTGGTTGGTCCGCGGCCGGTGTAGCGGTGCAGCAAGGTGACCATCGAATTTGAGATCGCGGCCCCCATCAGGCCACTGCTCACTGGTTCCTTGGTGGTTCCGGGCATAGCAGCCCTCTCAGCCTCCTCTCAAAGCAGGCGCCGCGCGCGGAGAGAGTCGGCAAAGAACCGAACGGACGGGACTCGCCCCCAGCATAGCGGGGTTTGGCCATAATTCCGACCGCCCCGGTCGGAGTATCCGCTCCGGAGGTGTAACCTGGGTTGACCTCAATAATGGGAGCGTGGCGGTCGGATCGGCTGAGCGCGCGACCTGGAAGGGAATCGAATGATTCCCACGGAAGATCGGGCTGGCCGGGCGCCGCCCGCGGGCGGCGCTCAAGCTGAGCTACGCAACGAGCTTGCCGCCACGGTGAGCGCCTCAGACCGGCTTGTGCCGCGGTTGCGCGGGGTCTCTCATGCCGCCGCCTCAGTGCTCGCGGCGGCGGCCGCCATCGTGCTTGTCGTCCTAGCTCCCCCGGGCCCCCGGACCGCCGCGATGGCTGTCTACGGCGGCGGCCTCGTGGCACTGTTCTTCGGCAGCGCGCTCTATCACCGCTGGCCGGGGCCACCGCGATTCAAGCCGGTGCTCCAGCGCATCGACCACAGCACGATCTACATCTTCATCGCCGCAACCTACACACCGATCGCGGTCCTCGTCCTCGATGGCGCGCTCGGCTGGGCGATCCTCGGGATCGCCTGGGCGGGCGCCGGAGCTGGCGTCGCGTTCAGCCTTGGCTGGATCAACGCCCCGCGCCCGCTCGTGGCCGGCAGCTACCTGTTGCTCGGCTGGTTGGCGGTGATCGCCATCCCGCAACTGGTCAGAAAGCTCGGAGTGGCACCGCTGGTACTGCTCGGGGCAGGCGGCCTGCTCTATTCGATCGGCGCGATCGTTTACGCCATACAGCGCCCGGATCCGTGGCCCCGGACCTTCGGCTTCCACGAGGTGTTCCACGGGCTCGTGGTGGCAGCAGCCGCGGTGCAATACGCGGCGATCGTGGGCTGGGTCTTGCCTGCGTAGCGGGCCGGCCGTCGCCTCGCGGTATCGGCGGGCCTGTCCGGTCACCACCGGCAGGCGTGTCCGGCTCACCGATCCAGCCGCCGCCAACTGAAGCAAATCTTCAAGGCACTGCCCGGCGGGTAGGACCACGGCATGGACGACTCTCCCGAAGCGGCGTTTGACGCTGAGCGTCTGGACCAGCACCCAGCAGACTGATGTCCCGAGTCGCCACCCCGCGACGCGCAGCCGCCCGAACAAGGAACCAGACGACGTGCCCGGGGACGATCGAGGCGCCTTGTTCGCTCCCAGCACGAACAACGAACCACGATGGGCCGTACGCACGCATCTTGGTGCGTTGTTCGTGGTTCAGATGACCGGCGAGCTCGAGCCGCGCGATAGCTGGCGGGCCACGCGATGCACCGCCGCGCGCACGCTGGACGTGGTCAGCACTCGCTCCCCTTCTGATCCTGCGAGAGGTCGTCTACGGCACGAGCCGGTTCGACGACTTCGCACGGCGGGCAGGCGTCAGCGAGCCGGTCGCCTCCGCGCCTGCGTGAGCTGGGGGCGGAGGGATTGCTCAGGCAAGAGGCCTACCAGGAACCGGGGCAGCGGACGCGCCACGAGTCCGCTTGACCGAAAGGAAGCCGACCTGCCGCCGGCCATGGTCAGAACGCGTCGGCGTGGAGGTCCGTGGCGCCGGCGCTCATGAGCGCACAGCCTCCGAGCTCGAACTCGTGCTCAGTCGCTGAGCACGACGGGCTACGGACGCGAGAACGGTGCAGGGGAGATGGAGCGGCTCAGTGGGTAGCAGCACTCAGATGAGCCTTGATCCGATCACGCCGATGCACCGGCTCGGGCTGCGCGGGTGGCAGCTGCGGGTCATGTCGCTGTCCTCCGTGGGACTGTGTCTCGGGCTCTGGATCCGGGCCAAGACGATCGATCAGAACGAACGCGGCAACGCCGAGCGACGGGCAATCTTCGTCGGACTGTGGCCGCCCACGCTCTACCTGATCGGCGAGTCGCTGGATCGGTGTGAGCACCGCTGGCGCCGGAGGCCGCGGCGCTGACCGGATCGCGTGCCGCAGCTGCGGCGCGTTACCGCAGCGAGTCCCCACGGGCCCTGGTGGCGTACAGCACCATCCGCGTGGTCAGATCCACGGCCGCGCGCAACTCCTGTCCTCCGGGCGAGGCCGGTTCGGCCAACCGCTCGCGGAGCTCCTCGACGTAACGGGGCGCCGTGCGCGCAGCCAGTTCACAGCAGGCGCGGGCGGCGGCGCGAACCACCGATGGCTCGACCGTCCAGATCGTCTCGAAGGCTCGAGGCTGTCGGTTGGCTCGCGGTCGCTCCCAGGCTACGAGGCACGCCGCGAAGCCTGGGGCGTCGCATACCACCACCCATTCCCGCATCAGCGGATCGGTTTCAGGGATCGCGATCTCCGTGGGGGCGCGCTTGGGACGTCGGGAACGAGGAAAGTCGGCCAGGGCGATTGCGCGCTCCGCTGTGCGGGCCATCTCTCGCCAGCGAAGCTCGGCCCGACGATAGAACCGCTCGTGCTGAAAGCACCCGAACAGGACCGGACGCTCGGCCCGGGCGCAGCATTCGTCCTCGATCGCGTGGCTCAAGGACACCAGCGCGCCCTGTGCGAGGAGGTGCGGCTGCAGGTAGGGAAAGCCCTCGCGTAGCGCCGAGTACACAGACGGCCGTAGCTGATCGCCGAGCCGGCGCGCATGATCGATCGCGGTGGGCAGCGAGAGGCCCTGCTCACGGGCGCGGATGACGGCGCGTACCTGCTCGAGCTCGCGCTCGGAGTAGCGCCGATGTCCGCTCGCGAGCCGATGCGGGTTGGGAAAGCTGTAGCGCGTCTCCCACATACGCAGGGTCCCCTCGCTGACTCCGCTGCGAGCGGAGATCTCCCGAATCGTGAGCGCGGCGGCGTTGTCTAGCTCGCTCACTTCTCCTCCAGACTGCGAGCCGGCATCGCCTGAGAAACGTACTGGATCGAGCCGCCCTTCTGAACTGAGCGGCGCTCACTGGCTCAACTCGGTGCACATCGATTCCTCCACGCGCTGTTTGGAAGTGCCGGCCCCGGGGAGCACTGCGGAACCTGATGGCCCCGGACGAGATCCATCCAGACGCACCGAGCCCGGCGGGGGCCCTACCCGCGCGGGCGTACGCCGGCGATGGCTGACGCAATAGTGATCGGCGCCGGGCCGAACGGCCTGGTCGCGGCCAACCTCCTGGCCGACCAGGGCTGGGAGGTGACCGTGCTGGAGGAGGCGTCAGAGCCCGGCGGCGCGGTTCGCTCCGGTGAGCTTGTCGAGCCCGGCTTCACCCATGACTTGTTCAGCGCGTTCTATCCCTTCACGCTGGCCTCCCCGCACATCCAAAGGCTGGAGCTGGAGCGCTGGGGGGTCAAGTGGGCCCGGAGCCGGATCGCGGTGGCGCACCCGACGCGGGACGGCACCTGCCCGGCAATTTCCAGCGACATCGAGGAGACCGAGGCCTCCCTCGACGAGTGCGCCCCGGGCGACGGAGCTGCATGGCGCGAGCTCTACCGGTTCTGGCGCCGTGTCCGGACCGGCGCGCTCGGTTCCTTCTTCGCCCCCTTCCCTCCCGTCCGCCCGGTGCTTGGCCTGCTCGACACCCTCGGGCCGCGGGAGCTTCTGCGCTTCGCCCGCTTCTCGACCCTTCCGGTGCGCCGGCTGGGCGAGGAGCACTTCCGCGCCGACGGCGGTACGCGGCTGCTGGCCGGCAACGCGCTGCATGCCGACATCAGCCCCGAGACGGCGCTCGGAGGCGTGTTCGGCTGGGTGCTGTGCTCACTGGCGCAGGATCACGGCTATCCCGCGGTGCAGGGCGGCGCCGGCGGGATGAGCGCAGCACTGGTACGCCGCCTGGAGGCTGGCGGCGGGCAGGTGCTCTGCGGCCGGCGGGCGACCGCAATCGAATGCCGCGGGGGCCGCGCCCAGGCTGTGCTCACCGCCGACACCCGGCACCCCGCCCGCCGCGCGGTGATCGCCGACGTCGGGGCGCCGCAGCTGTATCGCGACCTGCTCGCTGACGCGTCGCTGGCCCCGAGCCTGCTCCGCGATCTGGAGCGCTTTCACTACGACAACGGCACGGTCAAGGTCGACTGGACCCTCGACGGCCCGATTCCGTGGCCGGCCGAGCGTGCGCGGGCGGCCGGCACCGTGCACGTCGCCGAGGGCGTCGACGCCCTCACGCGGCAATCGTCGGAGATCGCCTGCCGCATGATCCCGTCCGAGCCGTACCTCGTGCTGGGCCAGTACAGCGGCTTTGACAGCTCCCGCGCGCCCGCGGGCAAGGAGACGGCTTGGGCCTACACCCACGTCCCGCAGGAGATCCGCGGGGACGCCGGCGGAGACCTAACCGGAACGTGGGACGAACGGGAGACCGAGCGGTTCGCCGAGCGGATCGAGCAGCAGGTCGAGACCGTGGCCCCAGGGTTCCGGAGCTTGATCCGCGCGCGCCACGTGTTCACCCCGCCAAAGCTCGAGGCGGCGAATCGCAATCTGGTCAACGGTGCGCTCAACGGCGGGACAGCCCAGCTGCACCAGCAGCTGGTGTTCCGGCCCGTGCCGGGCCTCGCCCGCCCTGAGACTCCGATCGAGGGCCTCTACCTGGGCTCGGCCTCGATCCACCCGGGCGGAGGCGTGCATGGCGGGCCGGGAGCCAATGCTGCCGGCGCAGCGCTTGCCGACTCGCGCTCGCGGCTGCGGGCCCGGCCCCTGTCACGGCTGAGCCGCGCCTTCCAGCGCTGAGGAGCGCCGGCACACACCGTCGGGACCGAACGCATCGCTGTCGACTCGTCGTGTGTTGATTTCGATTCCCCGTTCCAGCGTTGCGCCAGTCAGGCTGGCGACCTTCTCCACGACCGAGGTCCACATCTGCAGTTGCGCTTCCTTGGCCATTCGAATGCGGTCGTGCATCAACGCCGACAGCCGGTCCCCGGCCCGGGCCCACGACTCGATCTGAAAGCTCAGCAGACCGTCCCCGCTCGAGCGCTCGCCATTCGATCTGACCTGCCTCGGGGTGGCCGGCCAGAGTGGCGAAGCGGAAGTGCTGGCGCCCGACCTCGATCGTGCGCACCGGGCCGTCCCAGGGTCCCGGCATCCGCACCAGTCATTCGTCCCCGACCTCCATCTGACCCTCCTCGCCGCGTGTCTTCTGAAACCGGGCCAGCGAGAGTGGCGCAACCCGGTTCGGATCTGCACGCACCCACTCGATCAGCGCGACGGCGTCCCAGCCAGCCGCGCGGATCGAACCGCTGTAGAGACGATCAAACAGCGGGCCCGCACCGTCCCGCGGACTCTGAATCTCCTCCGGGGAGACGCCGGCCGGAAGCTCTGGGGGAGGTCGTCCGCGAGCGTGCCCTCGGTTTCGCCGCGATGGATCGGCGTCGTGCGCCACACGTACATCCACGAGGTGATGGCAACCCCGATGGGCCAGGTGGCAGCGGTCGCCAAGCGACGATGGGTGGGAACGGTTGGTTGCCGGCACCCGGGATTGGACCTCGCGTCCAGCTTCCCGTCGGGCGACCGGTTCTAACCGGGCACGCGGCAGCGCTGACCGCCGATGCGGACGAGAGTCCGCACAACCGGGCGAGCGCGGCGAACGCCTACCGCGGCGGGCTGCGCCGCACCGGCACTCGCCCGGGCGGCTGCTGCGGCGCCTCGCGCGGAGCGACCGACGGGATGTCCCGGACCTCAGGCTTGCCGTGGCCAACGCGGAGACGGCTTCCGTGGTGGGCGATCTCCAGGGCCGAGCCCTCCAGCAGC
>CAXMLR010000465.1:0-6638 GCA_964194275.1 uncultured Solirubrobacterales bacterium | reverse complement strand
CGGCTCGTCGTCGACGACGAGCACGCGCGGGGCGTTCACGAGACCGTCTCCGGCTGGGGCACGAGTGGAAAGCTGACCGCAAACGCAGTGCCTTGCTCGGCTCCGGACTGCAACACGATCTGTCCCCCGTTGGCTTCGACGAAGCCACGGCAGATCGCCAGCCCGAGCCCCGAGCCCGCGCCGCTGCCGCTCCGCCCCCGGAAGAACGGCTCGAACACACGCGCGCGCAGCTGCGAGGGAATCCCGCGGCCCTGATCGATCACGCGCACCGTCACCCGGCCTGATCCCACACCCGCGGTGATCTGAACGGGGGCGCCGGGCGGCGAGAACTTGACGGCGTTCTCGATGAGGTTCGAGAACACGCGCTCGAGCTGAGCCGCATCGGCCCGCACGAGCGGGAGATCCGCGGTGAGCCGGAACTCGATGGCATGGTCGCTGTGCAGATGGCCTGCCACCGACGCCACGACATCGTGCAGGTCGCACCAGTCCTCGCGCGGAGCGACCGCGTTGGCCTCGATCTTCGAGAGGTCGAGTAGGTCCTCGACCAGCTTGGCCAGCCGCGCCCCCTCGGTCTCGATCACGTCGATCAGCTCGTCGCTGTCGGCCTGGCTCAGCCCGCCCGTGCGCAGCCCGGAGGCTGCGGTGGTGATGGCGGTCAACGGCGTCCGCAGATCGTGCGAGATCGCGTGGAGGATGGCGGTCCGGGCGACGTCCGCTCGCCGAGCGGCTTCGGTCTCGGCCGCCCGCTCGGCCAGGCGCTCGCGCTCGACCGCGACGTCGATCAGCCGTCCGAGCGGCTCGGCGATCCGCGCCAGGTCCTCCTGCTCCCAGCCCGTGTCGCGGGAAACGTACAGCCATGCCGCCCGCGAGCTCGCCCGCAGCGGCGTGGCGATCTCCTCCGGCCCGGGGGTGGGCACAGCCTCGAGCGCCACGCGAGCCCGGCTGGCCGCGGTGGCGCGGGCGAGACGCGTACCCAGGGTTTCCAGCTGGTCCGCGACGCTGGTGCCGGCCAGGATTGCCGACGCCGCATTGGCGAGCAGGGCCGCCTCCCGCTCGCGCCGGGCTCCCGTCACGGCCCGGCGTTCGGCCTCGGCGGCGCGCTCCCGTCCGAGGGCTGCGAGGCGCCCGACCACGACGGCGACGATCAGCAGCACCCCGAGCTCGACCACGTCCTGCGAGTGGGCGATGGTCAACTGGTGGCGCGGGTCGATGAACAGGTAGTTCAGCGTCAGCATGCTCAGCACCGCCGTGACCAGCGCCTCGAGCTGCCCGCGGCGGATCGCTACGACCAGCACGGCCAGGAGATAGAGAACGCCGAGGCCGACCGCGGGTGCGGTGTCCTGCAGAACCGCGATGCAGGCCGTGACCGCCGCGGTCGCCAGCACGATCTCGCCGGAGGCGGTGCCCAGCTCTCTCGCCGTACGAGGACGAACCCGGAAGCGGTCAGGCCGGTCTCGCAGAAATGCCATGAACGGCAGACTACGCCGCGGCCTGGTCCCCTTGTCGACGCTCACTCGGGACCGACTCGATGATCACGCGGCAGGGACGCTCACGCAGAACGGTCTCGAGCGCCCGGCCGAACCCGCTGCCGCTGCTGGGCATCGGCATGACGATCGCGCCCGCGCGCATCTCCTTGGCCTCGTCGACGATCCGCCGGCCCGTCTGGCCCGCGCGCACCTTCTCGTAGTGACCGGTCACGCGGCGGCCGACCTGCACCTTGGCCTCCTCGATCACAGATGCGGCGGCGGCCTCCTGGTCCGGTAGCGCGGCGTCGATTGGGCTGCTGGCGGGCACGGAGATGGTGACCAGGACATGGATCCCCCGCCGTCGCCGGGCGGCCATCCTCCCCGCGGTCGCCATCACCTCAGGGGAGTACCCACGCTCGCTGAAGGCGACGAGCACCGAGTCGTACTCTGCCTCGCTGTCGGTCGCGGGCCCGGCCATCGCCACCTTGGCCGTGGTGGTCAGGTCCAAGCCCTGTCGACGGCGGTAGACGATGTAGACGATCACGCCGACGGTCAGCCAGCCGACACCGGCGATCGCCACCACCACGTGCAGCGCGGTCACGGTCACGAAGGCCAGAAACGTGCCGAGCCCGCCGAGCACCGCGAACAACGGCAGCTGGCGACCGGCGACGCGCAGGGTTCCGGGCCCTCGGTAGGGGCGCGTGGCATAAGGTTTGGTCAGGCGCAGCCGGATCACCGCCAGGTGCGCGATCGTGAACGACAGCATCGCCCCGAACGCATACATGTTGCCCAGGAAGTCGGCCTGTCCGGGAATCAGGGTCAGGCAGGCAATCCCGCCGAAGGCCACGATCCCGATCCAGGGCGTGCGAAAGCGAGGATGCAGCCGGCGCAGACCGTCCGGGACCTGCCGATGCAGCCCCATCGAATAGACGAGCCGCGAGACTCCGATGATCCCGGCGTTGGTGGCAATGAACAGGATCGTGGCCGCCAGCAGCCCGACGTAGATCTCCCCTGCGTGCTGAAACGCCCCCAGGTGGAGGTGCTTGACGATCCCCAGCACCGGGTCTCCGGCGAAGCCGCCCTTATTCTCCGCCACGCCGAGCAGGGTCTGACAATGGCCGCCGGAGCAGGTCACCGGCAGCGCCGACAGTGCCACCGCCGGCAGCGCAGCGTAGATCGCGAACACGGCGATGACGACCCGGTTTATGGCAGCCGGAATCGTCTTGGCCTCGTCTTTGGCCTCTTCGGCCATGTTGGAGATCGTCTCGATCCCCGTGTAAGCGATCATCCCGACCGGGATCGCCACCAGGAAATCCTTCCAGTGGGGGACCGTCCCCAAGTGGACGTTGGCGATCAGCGTGTGGGGCGAGAACACCAGCACGCCGCCGACCACGACCAGCAGCAGCTGCGTGGAGAAGTCGGTGATCGCCAGGACGATGTTCAGCGTGGCCGCCTCAGTGATGCCGACGACGTTGATCCCGCTCAGCAGGGCCACCACGCCGATGCCGAAGATGATGTCTCCCGGCGAGGTCTTCAAGAATGGGAAGAACAGCCCGCCGATGTAGTGCGGCACGAAGAACGCCGAGATCGCGATCGTGATCACGTAGTTGAGCATCTGGCCCCAGGCGGCAAAGAACGACCAGAACTCGTTGAACGCATGGCGGGCGAAGCTCGAGGAGCCGCCCGCCTCGGGATACATCGCCGTGGCCTCTGAATAGGTGGCCGCGGTCAGGTAGAAGATCACCCCGGTGAGGACGAAAACCACGGGTGTCAGGCCCAGCGCGAACGAGGCGACGAGGCCCAGGGCGTAGTAGATCGACGAGCCGACGTTTCCGTACGCGGTCGAGAACAGGGCGTTGACGCCGAGCACCCGCTGCAGACCGGGTAGGTGACGGCGGGCCATTACCCCTCGCCTCCCGGTGCGACCTCAGTCGGGGGCACGACTTCGCCGGGCACCGCTGGCGGCCGGCCGCGGCCATCCGCAGCCGGGACCACACCGGCGTGCTCGCGCTCGAACTTGGCCCGCCAGTCGGCGGGCGGGGCAGTGAGAATCACCCGGCACGGGGCCTTGTTGATCACATATTTGGTGATCTCGCCGACGTAATTCTCGAGCGGGCCCGAGCCGCCGAGCAGGGCGCCCCCGCGCACCCGGGAGGGCTCCTCGGCCGCGAGCACGATCGCCTCGACCCCGCGCCGCTTCGCCTCGCCCACGATCGCCTGCCCCGCCCGCCGGGCCCTGACGGTGGCCGTAGCCACCTCGACGCCCTCGTACTCCTCGCCCACGGCTTTGGCGCGGGCCAACGCCTGGCGCGCGCGCAGAATCTGGCTCTCCGGCAACGGGGCGTCCAGCGGCAGCGACAGCGGCATCTCGAACACCCAGATCGCCTCGATCACCGCGCCTTCCTCGACCAGGTCGTCTCGTGACTCACCGGCGAGCCGGCCCGCGGTCTGGACGATGTCATCGTCTAGCGGCGACCCGAAGATGGGGACGAGAATCGAGCCGAACTCAGGGTCGAGGGTTTCGTGGCGCAGCGCTCGCTCAGGGATCGTGACCCGCTTGAACAGCGGCTTCTGCTGAGTCTTGCGGTAGGCCACATAGAGCACTAGACCGGCGAGTAGCCAGCCGAGCCCGACGTACCGCGCGCCCGAGTGGAAGATCATCACCGAGATCAGCCCGGCGCCCGCGAGCACCCCGCCGATCACGGCCGGAATCGGGACCGGCACGCTGCTCACGCGCACGGACCACGGCACTCGGTATCCCCGCTCGCGGGTGGGCTCGCGGAAGCGCAGCACGATCACCGACACGTGCGCGATGGTGAACGCGAGCAGCGCGCCGAACGCGTAGATCCCGATCAGCAGCTCGAGGTCGGTGGGCAGGACCAGCGCCCCGGCCGCGACGGCCGCCGCCCCGATCACCACGAATGGCGTTCCCCAGCGGCTGCTGAGACGGCCGATCCGACTCGGAATCTGGCGGTTGGTCGCCAGCGAGTAGCCGACCCGGGAGACCCCGAGCATGGACGATCCCGCCGCTGCCGTCAGCCCGATGGCGCCTCCGATCGCCACCGCATATTTGAGCACGTCGGCGATCCAGACCGGGCGGAACGACTCCACCACGCCCAGCACCGGCGCTTGCAGGTGACGCTGTCCGAGGTCGCTGAGGCCATGGTGAACCGGCAGCGCCGAGACGCCGACCAGCGCGATGCCGACGTAGATAAGCACGATGATCCCGGACCCTCGAACCACGAGCCGCTTGACCTGGCGTGCGCTGACGCTGACCTCCCCGGCGATCGAAGCCGCTGCCTCCAGGCCGGTGAAGGCGATCACGGCGACCGGAAACGCGAACGCGAGGTTCGACAGGGTCGGTGCGCTGCCGAGATCGATGCTGTCGATCAGCCGATGGGGGTGGAAGGCGAGAACCAGACCGAGCACGATCACCGCGGCCTGGAGAACGAGATCCGCGCCGGTGACGATGATTCGCCGGCGCAACCGCCGCGAGGTGACGCCGGTCAGGTTGTCGGCCGCGACGAACGCGATCACCGCCAGCGCCACCACGATCTGCAGCAGCCCGCCGTGTCCGAGCGGGGCGTAGAACGCCCCTAGGTAGGCCGGCACGGTCAGCGCGGTGGCGGCGAGCAGGATCGTGTAATCGAGCACGATCGCCCAGCCGGCGATGAAGCTGATCAGCTCGTTGAAGGCGTACCGGGCGACCACCGCGGAGCCGCCCCGCTCGGGGTGCAGGGAAGCGCCCTCGGCGTAGCTCATCGCGGTCAGCTGGAAGAACAGGCCGCCGGCCAGGAATACCACCGGCGTCAGCCCATTGGCGTGGTGGGCGACCACGCCCAGCGCGAAGTAGACGGAGCTGATCGAGGTTGTGTAAACGACCGCGAACAGCGCGCGGTAGCTGAAGGGTCGCTCGTTCACGTGGGTTGGAGGGTTCCTACGGACCTCTGAACTGCAGATACAGCCGCGCGGCGCCGGCGGCCACGAACAGCAGACCGAGCAGAATTCCCGTGGCCAGCGCCCCGCCTCCGGCGATCAGCGTGCGCACGAGGAGCACGATCCCGATGACGATCATGAGGATCGACATCACCCGGGTGGACGTCTGATGCACCTGGCGCCGCTGCGACATCGTGCGTAGCTTAGTGCTGCTCGCCGTCAATCCGGTCGGCTCGGAACGGTCAGTCATGGACCACCTCCCGAGCAGGCGACCGCGCTGGTTGTGGAGGATCTCGTGCCGGCGCTTTTTCCGGGTTACAGTGCCGGGACATGAGCGACCGTACGTTCGTCCTCGATGGGTCCACGCTGACGCCCGCTGCGGTGGCGGCGATCGCTCGCCACGGCGCCCGGGTTGAGCTGGCGCCGGCGGCCCGCGCCCACAACGACGCCGCACGGGATGCGATCGCCCGGCTGCTGGCCAGCGGCGAGGACATCTACGGCGTCAGCACCGGGGTCGGCGCGCTGCGAGGCCACCGGGTGGCCGAAGCGGATCGCGAGGGATATTCCGTGCGCCTGCTCCGCAGCCACGCCTGTGGCGCGGGCCGACCGCTGGCCACCGAGCTGGTGCGGGCGGCAATGACCACGCGCGCGAATCAGATCGGAGCCGGGGGTGCCGGGGTGGCGCACGAGTTGCTGGAAGCACTGGTCAGCGTCCTCAACGCGGACCTGGCCCCGTTCACCCGCGAGCTCGGGTCACTGGGCACCGGCGATCTCACCGGGCTGGCCGACATCGGCCTGGCGCTGCTCGGAGAAGGTCAGCTGTGGCGGGGAGACGAGCTCCTCGACGCCACGCACGCACTCAACGCGGCCGGGATCACACCAGCCGTGCTCGGTCCTCGCGACGGCCTCGCGTTCATCAGCAGCAACGCCGTGACGATCGGCCACGCCGCCCTGATCGTCGTCGACGCGGAACGTCTGCTCGACGCGTGGCTGGCGGTGGCGGCGCTGTCCTTCGAAGCGGCGGCGGCCGATCCGATCGTGCTCGATCCGCGGATCCACTCCGAGAGCCACCGTCCCGGCCAGGCGGCGGTGGCGGCGAAGATGCGGCAGCTGCTGGCCGGCGTCGAGGAGCGAACGCGGGAAAAGGGGCCCCTGGGGGTGCAGGACCCGTATCCGTTCCGGGCACTGCCCCAGGTCGACGGCGCCGTGCGGGACGCCCTCTGGGCGCTCCATGAC
>CAXMLR010000464.1:0-3055 GCA_964194275.1 uncultured Solirubrobacterales bacterium | reverse complement strand
AGGCGGTGCTGCGCCAAGCGGGCGACGATCTGCGCCTGCCTGGCACCAGAGTGCTTGCTCGCGTTCGTGAGCGCCTCGGCGCAGACGAAGTAGGCGGTGCGCTCCGGCTCGTCCGGCAGCAGCGGCACCTCGGCTCTCACCCCGACGGCCAGCGGCATCCGGCCGGCGAGGTCGCGAAGCGCCGGCGCCAGGCCGGCGCCGAGGTTCTTCGGTGCGTAGCCGCCGATCAGGGTGTCGAGCTCGGCCCGCGTGTGCTGCAGCTCCCCCCTGGCCGCGCTTAGCGTCTCCGCCAGCGACGGATCCTCACCGCCGAGCGCGTGCGTCGCCCGGTCCAACGCCTGCTCGAGCGCGGCGAGCCGGACGCCGGCACCGGCGTCGAGCTCGGCGCGGACGCGCCCTCGTTCGGCGGTCTCCGCCGCGTCCGCCCGTGCCCGTGCGGCGCGCACGGCCTCGACTTGCAGCGCGACGTCGGCGCGCAGCCGTGCGATCTCGATCGGCAGGCCGCCGGCGAGGAGGATCCGTGCGAAGAGCTCCCCACGTTCGCGCAGGATCTCGTCGTGGAACACGACACCGAGCTCGACCCCCTGCCGCTCGACCGTGGTCATGACCAACCCCGGGGGCGGCTCCGCGTCTGCCGGTCGTCCGTGCGCGTCGACGTAGCGGCCATCCGATGCGACGCGGTAGCGCAGGCTCAGCCGGCGGTCGCCGAGTGCGGCGGCCAGTTCGCTCTCGATCCGCTCGGGCGCCGCACGGTCCTCGCGCACTTCCACGACGAAGCGCTCGATCCGCCGCAGTGCCTCGAGTCCGGGGCGGTTGAAGCGCCGGTCGACGGCGTCCTGCAGCCGCCGGCGCAACGGACCGAACGCGAGCGCCGCACCCACCGTCGCCGCCGCCGTCACGACCCGCGACTCGCCGCCGACCAGTGCGCCAGCGCCCACCGCGATCGCGGCCCAGCCGCCGACGAGCAGCGCCGTCAGCGGCACGTAGACGAGCGTGCGGCTGATGAGACGGTCGATCTCGTACAGGCGATAGCGGAGCACCGCGACGCCCACCGCGCCGAGGATCGCCGACATCGTGAGGACCCCCAGGACGTAGGCGACGTGAACCTCACCGAAGCTCAGCTGCTCGACCAGCACGGTCACCAGCGTGATCGGGGCCAATAGCGCGGCGAGCGCAAACCAACGAATCTGGAGTCGCTCGAGCCCGCTTGCCCGCCCGAGCCGCACGCGGACCGAGTACACCGCCGCCAAGAGCGGCACCAGCAGGAACAGCGGGCTGATGGCGTCCGCAACCATTTTGGGCGACGCCAGCGCACGGACGCCAAGCGGGCTATCCGACGACGCGTACGGCGCCGGGAGTGGACCCGGAGCGAACACTCCGAGCAGGAAGGTGAGCGCGATCACGGTCACGAACACGAGGGCCGGCCGCCGCCAGCGTGGTCCAGGGAGCCGACCGTCCGGGAACAGACTCACGAGCCCGCCGATGGCGGTCGCGTGAAAGATCCACGCGGCGTCAGCGACGGCCGCCATCCGCTCACCCAGGGAATGCGCGGTCCCCCCACGGCCCACCGACCAGTCGACGAACGCCGAGCCGAACCACGTCAGAGTGCCAGCGGCGCCGACCGCGAGCAGCATCCAGGCGATCCGGTTGCCGGGGTCGCGCCGCGCGATGAGGACGGCGAGCACACCCGCGACGATCGCCGTCAGCGGGCTGGCGATCAGCACCGGTGTGGGGATCGTCTGAACGTCGCGGAGCACCGCGAACACCGGCGCCGTCAGCGATGCGGCGACGACGATCCCCACGCCGGCATAAAGCGGCGCCCGTCCGCGATGTGCAGTGGCGGCCATCAGCGTCGGCCTCCTGCCGCAGGGACCGCCCGCAGCCGGGCCTCCACCGGCTCGCCGTGGGCGAGCGCCCGCAGGCCATCCACGGCGGCCGTCAGTTCGGCGACCGCCTCGTCGAGCATCAGCGCCGCGGGGTCTCCGCCGTCGAGCCGGCGCTGCGTCCGCCGCAGTGAGATGCCGAGCGCCACCAGGCGCTGCTGGGCGCCATCGTGCAGATCACGCTCGACGCGGCGCCGCTCGTTCTCCGTCGCCCGCGCCAAAAGCGCCCGCGAGGCCTCGACCTCGACGAGTTGCCGCTTGAGCTCGGCCCGTAGGCGGGCGACCTCGAAGGCCAGGCCGGCCGCCGCCATCACGGCACGCAGGATGTCTGGCCGCTCGGCCGCCGACCGACCATGCAGCACCACGCCGATCGCCGCCTCCCCGCGGGCAAACGGGGCGGCGACCTGGTCCTGATCAGGTCGCGGGTCGACCAGGTGTCCGCCGCCGTCGACGTGCACGTCGGACTCCGGGAGGCGGTAGCAGACCTTCAGGGCAGGATCCCCCAGCACGTCGGCCAGCACCGCTTCCACGCGCTCCGGGGGCGCGTGCCCCTCGCGGACCTCCACCAGGAACCGCTCGACGCGGCACACGGCCTCGTACCGCCGCCGGCGAAAGCGCCGCCCTGCCGCGCGTTCCGCCTGGGCGCTCAAGGGCCGCGCGAGCGCGAGCGCAAGCAGTGTCGCCACCGCGGTCGGGAGCGTCCCACCGGCGGTCGGAACGGCCCCCAGCGCGACCAAGACGGTCGCGGCGAGCAGCGCATAGACGAGCCCGCGGATGACGAGCACGTCGATACCCGGTGGCAAATGCCCTCCCATGCTCCGCGCAACAGTACTCCCGGATGACGCCGCTCCCAATGCGCCGACCTGCGCGCGAAGTGAGGTGGACCGGATTCCGCGGACACTCCACCGAAACCGGGGTAGATCACTGGGTTTGTAGGTTTTCTTCTTTCAGCCGAGCGGCTGACGAGTGCTTTTCCCGGCGCGGCCTCGCTGACCGCACGATGCCTCATAGGACATCCTTTGGTGGCCTCTGGATTGCCCAGGTCGGCCCAGTGCTGGCGATGGGCGGAGGGTGAGCCGCCGGCAGTGTCGATCAGTCCTGCTGTTCGGTTTCGAGGCTGTTTGAGGATGCGTCTGAGTCCGCTGAGCCCGAGCGGACGAGCCCTACGGAGT
>CAXMLR010000463.1:0-4159 GCA_964194275.1 uncultured Solirubrobacterales bacterium | reverse complement strand
TCATCCGCCACATGAACAACCTCGAATCGGTGGTGACCTATGAGGGCACCGCCGACGTGCACGCGCTCGTGGTGGGTGGGGCTCTCACCGGTATCGACGCATTCCGATGAGTTCGGTGGCCGTCGAAACCCCGGCGGGGCTGGGTGTCGGCCCGAGCACCACGCCGCAACACGCGGTAGACGGCCTTCGCCGCGCGCTGGTCGCCGGCGTACTTCGGCCCGGTGAACGCGTTGCCCAGACGCAGGTCGCGCTCCAGCTCGGGGTGAGCGTTGCGCCCGTGCGCGAGGCGCTGCGGATGCTCGAGCAGGTGGGGCAGGTCACCTACCGGCCGCGGCGCGGCTACTTCGTCACTGAGCTCCGGATAGAGGACCTCGAGGAGATCTACGCGCTACGAACGGTGCTGGAAGAACGTGCGGCGCGGCACGCCCTGCCCGGTTTGGACGAGACGCGCCTGGAGCTGATACGCGCGGCTGCGAGCGACTGTGCGGTGGCTGCCGAGACGGGCGACCTGATGGCAGAGCTCGAGGCGAACCGCCGCTTTCACTTCGCGATCCTCGACTCTCCAGACAGGCCCCAGACCATGCGGGTGATCCGACACCTGTGGGACACGACCGAGGTCTATCGGGCGCTCTACTACAACTCGCCTGACGAGCGCCGCAACTCGGTTGCCGCCCACGGTCGGATCCTGCGCCGGCTCCGGAAGCGGGACGCTGAGGGGTTGGTAGCGGAGCTGGACAAGCACCGGGAGCGGGCCCTCCAGGTGCTCCGGACCATCCTCGCCGGCTGAGCTCGGGCAATGCTCCACGGTCGTGTGCGCCGGATGTCCGATGCTGCCGACGGTTCCCGAGCCGGGCCGAATCGAGCCGACATCCCTGAATTCCCATTTCGCTGGGTGCGCTAAAACCGCTTGTGCACGTTTCTCGCGGTAAGTTCGGCGGCCCCTGCTCGATTCGCGGTTGTCAGCCCCTCAGATCTGTGGATCCCTCCCAGACGTGCCCCAACCCTTGCGAGCTGCGGTCGCTATTTGCCGGAGGGGCAGGCGGCCTTAGCCGTGCTTCTTGCCGTTGGGTCTGTGATCTGTTGCGAAGCCTGGAGGCAGGCCAGGCGTGCCGCTCCAAGCGCGGCGTGCGTGAGCTGGTTTGTGTTGCCGGATCCGACAGCTCGGCAGGCCTGGTCGGCGGCTTGCTTGGCCGTGGTGTCTTTGATCGCGGCGGTCGCGGACAGGCAAGCGGCCTGAGCGCTCTGTTGAACCGCCGAGTTGACCGCAGAAGAGCCGCAACCAGCCAAAAAGGCGCAAGCGATGACGCCGGCCACGCACTGACGCCAAACTCCGATACGCACCGGCAACCGGCTAACCTCGCGCACGCCGTGCTCTCCTACCGGGTCTGATCACGTTGTACACCACGGAACGAACGAGCTTGCCCGGTCTCAAGCGGCGAACGGATCGCGCTAGCTCGCGGCGCTCGTCGGCGGTGAGCTTGCCCGGGCGGCCGCCAGATTTCCTCATGAGCTGTTGGACGCGCGCACGGTCACGCGTCGACGTCCCCCGCAGATGCTGGTCGATGACCAGTGCCGCGCGCGCCAGCATGAAAGGCCAGGCCCACGGGCCGAGCCGCCGAAGTAGAAAGCGCATTAGTAGGAGTACCGGTCCCGGGACCGTCGGCGTCGGCGAAAGAAGTGGACCATGAGACCAATCACCAGTAACCAAATGATGATGCTGAGGCCACCATGGCTGAAGAACAGGTGGAAGAGGTAGGCAAACGCCAGCGCCCGCGCGATCCGGTGCAGGAGTCCGCGTGAGCTGCGACGCCCGAAGGCGCCAGCCCCGTATCGATGCCGACCGAAACCGCCGCCGCCCAGATGAAAGCCGCCGAAGTGCCCCCGGGAGGCAAGCAGCGGGGGCGGACTCGGTCCCGTGCCGGCAGGCGTCTCACTCTGCAGCCCGACAGCGGGGACGAGAGCACTCGCTAGGAGCGCGGTGGCTATCGCTAAGCGTTTCATCGCGAGTAGCGCCGGGAGCGGCGTCGATGCCCGACCAGGCCGCCGAGAGGCAGGAGGAAGAACAACGGTAGGAACACGACGTGACCGCCTGAGATCAGAAAGATCGCGGCGGCGATACACAGTCCATACAAGGAAAATCGCATTTCGTGACGCTCCGTGTAACCGGGTTGAGCAGGGTTCGCCGCGCGGCCGAAGAGCGCGTCAACTCTTGAACGAGTCCCGCGGACAGCAGACCACAGGGTTAGGCCAAGCAGAGGGCGCTCGGCTCGGCAGCGCTAGCGGTTTCGGGAGTCCTCAAATCAGCGCCACGCGGATTCGCGGCCGAAACTCTCAGATACCCGGTTGAATCTGCGCGCAAACGATCCCGGAGGGGTATGCATGGCGCGGCGACCATCGGCGATTGCTTTGCTCTAGGTGCTCAGAATCGGCCTTCAGCACCCTCATGTCAGAGGGGATCAGTCGTGTGTCCACGGGCAGAGCCTCGCGGGCGCCTGTCCGGCGTCACGCATTCGATAGCGGGGTCCTGAGCTCCGAGTCATTTGAACCCGTCTCTGAGTTTCACCCTTCGCTCGGTCGGTCGCCACCGATCCCGAGCCCCTCCGAGCCCAGCCCCAGAGGCCTTTGCTCAGCCCCAGGAACCGACTCCCGCATCAGAGCCCTGGTTTATGAGGCGGGCGTCGCGCCGGTCACGTGGCTCGCAGGTGTACGCGCGGGCGGGCGTTGTTCACGTAGCCCTTTGGGTTCCACAGCGCCGCCTCGTCCTCTGGCTGGGTGGCCGCCGAGGAGTCCCACGCACGCACGAGGATCTCGTGGGGCCCTGGCGCCAGGTCGAGCGTAATCCGCCAGTGGCGCCAAGCCCACTGGCCGAGGTCCTCGAGTAGCTCCGCCTGTGACCAGCTCGCCCCGCCGTCGCGCGAGACGTCGACCCGCGCGACGTGTCTCTCGCCCCCCGCGAACGCGTAGCCGCGTACCTCGACCGGGCCCGCTGCGACAGTCGCGCCCTCAGCCGGAGACAGCACGTCGGAGTTGAGCGCGATCAGCCCGAGCGGCATCCCTTCCCCAGGGCTCGGGGTCCCATCCTCTGGCAACAGCCGGTAGACGACGTGCTGGAAATACCCCTGCCAGGGCTCGGAGCGGACCTCGATTCGCTCAAGCCACTTGACGCTGCGCGCTCCGATATAGCCGGGCACGACCACGCGCAACGGCGCGCCGTGGATCAGCGGGAGTGGCGCGCCGTTCATCGCCCAGGCGAGCAGCACCTCAGGGCGACAGGCCTTGCCGAGCGGGATCGAACCACCAAAGCGCTGCGGCGGCTTCGCCTCCGAGGAAAGGTCAGCTCCGTCAAAGCCGACGTGCGAGGCCCCGGGCAGCGGACGGGCGAGGGCGAGCACATCTGCGAGGGCAATGCCGCTCCAGGTCGCGGTGCCGGTGGCGCCCGCACCCCACGGCGCCTCGCCGGGGATATCGCGAATCGCGATCAGGCCGGCCCGTCGATTGCCCGCGCACTGGAGCGTGGCGGTCACCTCGCGCTCCGGGAACGCCTCGCGCAGAGTGCTCAGCGAGAGGTCCAGCTCTCGTTCGACGAGCCCGTGCACGCGCAGTCGCCACGACGCGTGGTCGATCTCCGGCACCGCACCGTGCCCGCGCACATAGAACGCGTCCGTGGCGGTCAGCGACCGCTGGCCAAGCGCAGCGAGCCCCGTCTCGGCGTTGAAAGGCTCCTCCTCGTGGACGATCAGGTCCTCGCGCTTGCCGTAGCGACTCACGCGACAAGCGTACGCAGTTCCGGATCGGCCAGACTCCGGCCCGTTGCCGCGCCGGCGAGCGGCTATTGACGCTGGCGACGGCGCTGGCCCGCGCGGCTGTCGTCGGCCAGACGAAGATGCCTGAACGGCCGGCCGTCGCGCAACTCACGCACGACAGCCTCGACGAACCCGGAGTCGTCGATCGCCCGGCCGTCGGTGACTGCGCCGACGAGCGCGCGCTTGCTCTGGATCACCCGGACCATCGCCTCGTCAATCGTGTTCGCGGCGAGCAGATACCAGGCCGTGACCGCGTCGTGCTGGCCGATCCGATGGCAGCGATCCTCGGCCTGGTCGTGGATCGCCGGCGTCCATTCGAGCTCGAGAAACGTGACGTTCGACGCGCGGGTCAGCGT
>CAXMLR010000462.1:0-3315 GCA_964194275.1 uncultured Solirubrobacterales bacterium | reverse complement strand
GGCAGAGGTTGATCAGCGCCCGGTTCTTTAGCGTGCCGACGGTCGACTGGTTTGCGCCCATCGACCACAGCGCCATCGCCCGCTGCGCGCCGCCGAACCGCCGGGCCGCCAGCTCGATGTCTGCCTCGGGCACCCCACACACCGCCGCCGCACGCGACGGTGGCCATTCCGCCGCCACCGAGCTCGCCTCATCGAATCCGGTGGTGCGTGTCCGCACGAATGTCTGATCGACGTGGCCGTCGCGGATCACGACGTGCAGCAGCGCGTTCAGCAGGGCGAGGTCTGTGCCGGGCCTAACCGGGAGATGAAGGTCTGAGCCCTGGGCGGTTGGTGTCGTCCGGGGGTCGGCGCAGATCACGAACGCGCCTTCCCGCCGGCGGTCTGCGATCCGGCCCCAGACGATCGGGTGGCACGCCGCCGCGTTTGAGCCGAGCAGCAACATGCAGTCGGCGTGATCCAGGTCGATGTAGCCCGCCGGCGGGCCGTCTGAGCCGAACGCCCCCTTGTAGCCGGCGACCGCGGAGGACATGCACAGCCGCGAGTTGGAGTCGACGTTGTTGGTCTCGAGGAAGCCCTTGACGAGCTTGTTGACGGCGTAGTAGTCCTCGGTCAACAGCTGGCCGGAGATGTAGAAGGCAATCGAGTCCGGGCCGTGGCGCTCACGGATCTCGGTGAGGCGCCCGGCGAGCGACCCGATAGCGTCGTCCCAGCCGGCGTCCTTGAAGCGGTGCTCCCGCGAGCCCCTCAGCATCGGCACCGTTGCCCGGTCCCGGGAGTGGACAGCGGCCGGGAGCTCCCGCGGCTTGCGGCAGGTGCGGCCCCGGTTGACCGGATAGATCGGGTCGCCCTGCACCGCGAGCAACCGGTTGCCCTCGGTCCGGGCGATCAGCCCGCAGCCAACACCGCAATAGGGGCACAAAGTCCGTGTCTCGCCCACGCGGCGATCGTGGCGTGGCTCCGTTTCGGGGGCGTGAACGGTGGATGAAAGCGCCGCTATGCCGACCTGGCGCCGACCAACCTACTGCCCCACCATCGCCCTCAGCACCGCCGCGGCTCCCCCATCGCTGATCGCGGCATCGGCGATATCGAACCCGTCGCGGGCATCGCGGACCAAACCCGCGGCGTACAGCCGCACCGCCGCGCTCAAGACGACGGCAGCCCGCTCGACCCCGCGAATCGACCCATCCAGAATCCCTCGAGTGAGCTGCGCCGAGCCCTTAGCGTCGCCACCCGCAGCCCGAATTGTCTCGCCGAGCCGCTCGGGCAGCTCGAGCGGGCCGTCGAACCCGTGCGCCACCGGCCGCCCGGGCTTCAGCACCTCCGAGCCTTCCATCCCCCGCACTGCCACCGCCTTCGAGGCGCCGAGGAATCCCAACGCCCCGAGCAGCCGCCCCGAGTACGCGGAGTGGGTGTAGCCGACGACGAAGCTGGAGGCCCCGAAGTAGTCGAGCAGCTTCTCGGCCGAGTGGACAGGGCCACGCAGACCCACCTCGTTCCGCAAGACCATCAGCTCCTTCCACCCCGCGACGGCACGCGAGGTGTCGACCACCGTCACGCCCGCCCGCGCCAGCATCGCAGCAGACTCCTCTGCCGACGGGGATAAGGACCCCCCGAGCGCGGCCAGCACCTCACGTGAGGTGACGCCGTACTTCGGCCCGAGCCGGCCGCCGCAGTGGATCACGATCCCCGCCCCGCACGCCGCCGCCACTACCCCGGCCGCGAGCGATAGCAGCGGCGCCTCTGCCGCCCCGTCATAGGCGCCGGCGCAGGCGACCAGCGGGCGCGATCCAACGGGCGCTCGGAGTGACGGCGCGATCATGTCCCGCAACGCCTGCGCATACCCTGCCAGCTCCTCGGGAGACTCGCCCTTGATCCTGGTCGCCACGAGGAACGCGCCGGCCTGAGCCGGTGTCACATCGCCGGCGAGCATCGACTCAAGCGCTCCCCGGGCCTCCTCGAATGACAGATCGCGCGAGCCTCGGGGGCCGGTGCCAACCAGCTTTAGCGTCCCGGCAAATCCCGGGTACCCGGTCCGTCGCGGACCCCCACCCGAACCCGAAGCATCGGCCGAAGCAGCGGTAGCAGCAGTCGTATTCATCGCAAGCACCTCCTAGGGCTCATATCTCGAACCGGTAGCCGACTCCGCGGACAGTCTTGATCCGGGCTGCATGCTCCTGACCCAGCTTCGCTCGTAGCCGGCGGATGTGGACATCAACCGTCCGCGCGCCGCCGTAGTAGTCATAGCCCCACACAGAGCTCAGCAGTGCTTCGCGTGAGAACACCCGGCGGGTATGGGTGATCAGGAACTTGAGCAGTTCGTATTCCATGTAGGTGAAGTTGACCGGCCGCCCGCCGATCGTCACCTCGTAGGTCGCGAGGTTGACCTCCAGGCTGCCAACCCCCACCGTCTCCTCAGACTCGCTGACGTGGTCGGGCAGCGCCCGGGCGCGGCGGATCCGGGAGTCGAGCTCAAGCACGCTGAACGGCCGCACGATCAGCTCGGCCACACCCGACAGGTCGGGCCGGGACCGGAGGTGGTGCTCGTCCACGGCCAGCACAACCGGCACGGCCGCGAGCCCCTCGTCCTCGCGCAGCTGCTCGCACAGCTGGGCCGGGAACGGCTCGTCGGAGGCTGCGACCACGATCATCACGCCGGGTATCCGCTCAGAGCCGCCGTCGTCAGCTTTCGGCCGCCCGTTGCCATTTCCCGAAGTCGCGTGCCGCGGCGTGAACCCCAGCTTAGAGACGGCAGCCGCTGTCGCCGACCCGAGGTCCGGGTCGCGAGCGAGTATCCACGCGTCGATCATCCGCACCCACCCCAGCCGCACGCAGCCCCGCGCCCGCCGGCAGGCGAGCGTCTCACAGCAGCCCCAGGTAGCGCCGGCGCTCGAAGGCGCTGACGGTGGTCCGGTAGGCGGCCCACTCCTCACGCTTGTTGCGGACGTACCACTCGCACAGCCGCTCCCCGAACGTCTCGTGGGCAAGCTCTGAGGACTCGAACAGGTCGGTCGCCTCCCGCAGGTCCTCGGGCATTGCCACGCACTCGGAGGAGGAGCAGTCCACCGACTCGGGGCCCAGCTCATACCCCCGCTCGATTCCCCGAAGTCCCGCCGCGAGCACGATCGCAAACGTCAGGTAGGGATTGCAGGCGGGGTCGGGAGAGCGCAGCTCGATCCGCGTCGCGGACTCCCGCCCCGGCCGCCGCGAGGGCACCCTGACCAGGCCGCTGCGGCCGTGCCGGGTCCAGCCGACGTGCTGGGGCGCCTCGTGGCCGACCGCCAGGCGGGTGTAGGAGTTGACCCACTGGTTGGTGAC
>CAXMLR010000461.1:0-6909 GCA_964194275.1 uncultured Solirubrobacterales bacterium | reverse complement strand
GGCTCGTCGAGGATCAGCAGCTCGGGTTCGCCGACGAGCGCCTGGGCAATCAACAACCGCTGTTGCTCACCGCCTGAGAGCTCTCCGACGGGGCGCTCGGCGTAGTCGCCGGCGCCGACCAGCGCGAGCGTTTCCTCGATGTGTTCGTGCTCGGCTCGGCGGCGCGCACGGGCGGCTCGAGTGAACGCCACTGGTACCCCCCACCGGGTCCCCTCGAGCCCCAGCCGCACCAGGTCGAGGCCCCGGATCCGCGTGGTCCGGTCCAGACTTCGCCGCTGAGGCAGATAGCCGATTCGCCCGCGCGCGTCGGAGGGAGTGCACCCGAGCACGTGGATCGAGCCGGCCGCGACCGGCGCCAGTCCGAGAACGGCCTTCATCAAGGTCGACTTTCCGGCGCCGTTGGGTCCCAGCACGGCGACAAACTCGCCGGCTCGCAATTCGAGCTCGACATCGCGGAGGATCTCCTGGCCGCCACGCTCGAGCGCGACGCCTTCCAGCGACAGCGACAGCGCCGGCTCGGCATGGCCGGCCGCGGCGGCGGCGTGGGGGACGCCGATCATCGCCCGGTCGTCTGGGCGAGGGCTCGGCGGAGTCCGTTCAGCTGAGCGACCTGCCATTGCTCGAAGCTGAGGCTCGCGGGGGACAGCGTCTCGGTGATGGTGACGACCGGGATCCCGTGGGCGCGCGCGAGCGCGGTCAGCCGCTGCACCTGGGAGGTGGCGTTCTGGACGTTGTACACCCACAGCTTGATCTGGTGGGAGGTGATCTGCTGCTGGGTCTCGATCGTGTCCTGGGCACTGACGTCGGTCCCCTCGGTGATCGCCTTCATGAAGCTCGGAGGCGTGAGGAGCCGCAGGCCGAGCGACGGCGCTAGGAGCGCGAACATGCTCTCCGAGGCGCCCACGGGAACGCCGGCGTAGTGGGCGCGGACGCGGTTGATCAGCGCGTGGTAGGCCGCCAGACCGGTCTGCGCGAAGGCAGCGGCGCGCTGTTCGAAATACGCTCGGTCCTTCGGTTGCAGACCCGCGAGGCGAAGCACGATCGCGTTCGCCACGGCTTCCACGTCGACCGGGTGATACCAGCGATGCGGGTTCTCGCCGGTCTTGAGGCCGAGCAGCTGGCCGACGTCCAGTACCGATTGGCCCGGCGCCGGGTTGGCGGACAACAGCCGCTGGGCCCAGGTGTCGTAGCCGATCCCGTTGACCACCACGAGCTGCGCGGTGGCCAGCGCCCGCGCGTCACCAGGGAGCGGTTCGTAGGAGTGCGGGTCCTGCGCGGGGTTGACGATGATGCTGTGGACGGTTGCCCGCGAGCCGGCGAGCTGCGCCGCGATGCTGCCCCAGAAGCTCTCCGCGGCCACGACTTGAACTTGACCCGAGCCGCCGGCCTTGCCAGCCGTGCCGCCGCAGCCGGCCGCGAGCAGCGCGAGGGCCGACGCGAGGATGGCCGAGTTGCGGGCAGCGGAGAACCGGCGGCGCACGCCCACAACTTATCAAAGTTGAGACTGAGTCTCATTCCTATTCGCCGGAGAGACGCGCTAGGCTCTGAAGTCGATGGTGACGATCGACTGGCGCGAGCACGTTCGCGGAGTACTGACGGAGGCCGGTCTCAAGCGAGGGGGAGCCCGGGAGCGGGTGATCGAGTTGCTGTCCGGGCAGCGGTGCGCGCTCAGCGCGGCCGAGATCGAGGACGCGCTGCGCGCGAGCGGGCGTCCGACCGGCCGAGCCAGCATCTACCGTGTCCTCGAGCTGCTGGCCGTGCATGGCCTGGTCGAGCGCGTGTCGGTGGGCGACGGCCAGACCCGGTTCGAGCGCGTGCAGCTCGGCGGGCACCATCATCATCATCTCGTCTGCGCGCGGTGCGGCCGGCTCGAGGCGTTCGACGATCCCGGGCTCGAACGTGCGATCGATCGGCTGTCCGAGCGCCTTGGCGCGCGGATCGAAAGCCACGACGTTCTGCTGCGGGGCGCCTGTCGGCGCTGCGGCTGACACGCCGGCGGCGCCCCCCGTCGCTGCGGCTGACGCGGCCGGTCCATTCGGACCCGACCGCGCGGCGTCCGGCGCTACCAGGTGTCAACGTGCGGGCGGCGCTTGGCCTCGCGCCGCCACCACTCACCGGAGTGGGGCGCAAACAGCGTCCTCACCCAGCGAATCGTGTCCGCCGGGTCGATCACGTCGTCGATCTCTCCGTACTCGGCCATGCTGATCCCCTTGCCGCGCTCGTACGCCGCCGCGACCGTCGCCTCGAACACCCGCTCGCGCTCGGCCTCGTCCTCGATCGCGTCGAGCTCGCGGCGCATCCCCAGCCGGACGGCGCCCTCCAGGCCCATGGCGCCGAATTCCGATGTCGGCCAGCCGACGGTGAACAGCGGCGCCCTAAAGCTGCCAGCGGCCATCGCTTGCGCGCCCAGGCCGTACCCCTTGCGCAGGATCACCGTACCGGTGGGAACTGACAGATTGGCGCCGATCACGAACATCCGGGCGAAATGGCGGACGGTTCCGGTGCGCTCAGCCGCGGGCCCGACCATGAAGCCGGGCGTGTCGCACAGAAACAGCAGCGGAAGGTCGAACGCATCGCACAGCTGCATGAACCTCGAGGCCTTGTCGGCGGCGTGGGCATCGATCGCGCCGCCGAGGTGCGAGGGGTCATTGGCGATGATGCCGAGAGGTCTCCCGTCCACCCGCGCAAGTGCCGTCACCATCCCGAGCCCGAACCCGCGCCGCAGCTCGAGCACCGAGTCGGCGTCGAACAGGGCATCGATGACGGTGCGGACCTCGTAGACACGCTTGCGATTGGTGGGGATCAGCTGCTTCAACTTTGCCGGGTCTGCGGCTCCTACCGGCTCGCGAGGGCCGCGGAAGTAGCCCAGGTAGCGCTTGGCCGCGGCGACGGCCTGCGCCTCGTCGCGGACCCTGAGATCGACGACGCCGTTGGCGGACTGGACGTCGATTGGTCCCACCGCGGCGGGTTCGACGACGCCGAGCCCGCCACCTTCGATCATCGCGGGTCCGCCCATCCCGATGCTCGAGTCTTCGGTGGCGATCACGACATCGCAGCAGCCGAGCAGCGCCGCGTTGCCGGCGAAGCAGTAGCCCGAGGCGATCCCGACCAGCGGCACCAGTCCGCTCAGCTGCGCGAACAGCGCGAACGCCCGGCAGTCGAGGCCCGCCACGATCGGCCAGTCAACGTCTCCAGGCCGGCCGCCGCCGCCCTCGGCGAACAGCACGACCGGCAGGCGCCGGCGCTCCGCGATCTCGAACAGCCGGTCCTTCTTGAGGTGGTTGCGCATACCCTGGGTGCCGGCCAGGACCGTGTAGTCGTAGGACATGACCACGGTCGGGATCGCGTTCACGTCGCCGACCCCGGCGACCAGGCCGTCGGCCGGCGTCCGCCGGACCAGTTCGTCGCGGTCGCGCCGGCGCTCCTGGGCGGCGAAGATCAATGGCCCGTACTCGACGAAGCTGCCGTCGTCGACCAGATCGGCCAGGTTCTCCCGGGCGGTGCGGTGCCCGGCGCCGTGACGCTTGGCCACCTCCTCGGGACGGGCGTCGTCGAGGCCGAGTGCGTGGCGCGCCAGAACGGCTTGAAGATCCTCGCGATCTGGCGGGATCTCGGGGTCGGGGCCGAGCGCGGGGTCGGGGGTTTTCGGATCGGCCGGGTCGAGCACGGCGAGCCGCTGTCCCTCGTCAACCGTTTCGCCGACCGCCACGTCGATGCCCCGCAGAATGCCCTCGGTTTCCGCGATCACCTCGTGCTCCATCTTCATCGCCTCGAGGATCACCACAGCACTCCCGGGGTGTATGCGATCACCCGGTTGCCGGGCGATCGCGATCACCGTCCCCGCGAACGGCGCCAGCAGAGTCGACTTGCCAGCAGTCTCCATCCCCGGATCATCCCGGAACGTGCGAGAACAGGCAGGCCTGCGGGATACTGCACGGCTAGATGACCGAGCCCGAAGTTCTCTGGACCCCCTCGGCGGACCGGATCGAGCGTGCTCGCATCACCGGCTACCAGCGGTGGCTCGAGCGCTCGCGGGGGCTGCGCTTCGATGACTACCAGCAGCTGTGGCGGTGGTCGGCCGATGATCTAGAGGGGTTCTGGTCCTCGATCTGTGAGTTCTTCGAGGTGCGCTTCGAAGTGCATGGATCCGGCGTGCTCGGCGATGCCTCGATGCCGGGAGCCTCGTGGTTCCCGGGCGCCCAGTTGAGCTTCGCCGAACACATCTTCAGGGGAAAGTCGCCCGACTCGGTCGCGCTTCAGTTCGCCTCGGAGCTGCGTTCGCTGGACAGCTGGACGTGGGGCCGTCTGCGCGCTGAGACGGTGGCGATCGCCGAGGCGCTGCGGGGGTCAGGGGTGCGTCCCGGCGACCGGGTGGCGGCGTACATGCCCAACATCCCCGAGACGGTTGCGGCGTTTCTGGCCTGCGCGTCGATTGGAGCGGTGTGGTCCTCCGCAGCGCCTGAGTTCGGTGCGCGCAGCGTGATCGACCGCTTTGCGCAGATCGAGCCCAAGGTGTTGCTGGCGATCGATGGTTATCGCTACGGCGGCAAGGACTACGACCGGCGCGAGATCGTCTCGGCGATCGCGGCCGAGATTCCCTCGCTGGAGCGCGTGGTGACGCTCGGCTATCTGGATGGGTCGGGCTGGGAGGAGGGGTTCCTCTCCTCCGACGTCACGGACGCGTTGACGTTTGCGTCGTTGCCGTTCGATCACCCGCTGTGGGTGCTCTACAGCTCGGGTACGACTGGGCTGCCGAAGCCGATCGTCCACAGCCAGGGTGGGATCCTGCTGGAGCAGCTGAAGACGGGCCTACACCTCGACGCCCAGGCGGACGATCGAGTGTTCTGGTTCTCCACCACCGGCTGGATGATGTGGAACTTCCTCGTCGGCGTGCTGCTCAGCGAGGCCTCGATCGTGCTCTACGACGGCAACCCCGGCTACCCGGATCTGGGGACGTTGTGGGACCTCGCGGCGGACACGGAGATGACCCTGTTCGGCACCAGCGCGGCATTCATCGCTGCCTGCATGAAGGACCGGGTGTCTTTGCGGCCCGGACGGGACCTCAGCGTACTGCGGGCCGTCGGGTCAACCGGCTCGCCGCTCGCGCCGGAGGGGTTCCGCTGGGTCTACGACCAGCTCGGCTCGGACACCTGGCTGTTCTCAACTTCCGGCGGGACCGACATGTGTACCGCGTTCGTCGGCGGTGTGCCGACCCTGCCCGTCCACCTGGGCGAGATCCAGGCGCGATGCCTCGGGGCGTCGGTGGAGGCCTGGGATCCCGACGGCCGGCCGCTCGTCGATGCGGTCGGAGAGCTCGTCATCACCAAGCCGATGCCCTCGATGCCGATCTACTTCTGGGGCGATGCCGATGGCTCGCGCTATCGCGAGACGTACTTCGAGATGTATCCCGGGGTCTGGCGGCACGGCGACTGGATCGAGATCACCTCGCGGGGCACAGCGATCATCTCTGGCCGCTCGGACTCGACGATCAACCGTGGCGGCGTGCGCATGGGGACGAGTGAGATCTATCGGGCCGTGTTGTCGGCCGACGAGGTCGTCGATGCGCTGGTCGTCGACCTGCCGCCTCGGGCCTCGGCCCGCTCGGCATCCCCCGTCGCCACGTCCGGGCCGGGCCTGAGTCGTCCGGCTGGAACCGACGGCTGGATGCCGCTGTTCGTGGTGCTGCGCGAGGGGGTTTCGCTAGATGACCAGCTGGTGGCCGCGATCCGCCGGCGCGTGCGTGAGCACTGCTCGCCGCGTCACGTTCCGGACGAGATTCTCCAGATCGCCGAGGTGCCCCGGACTCTGTCGGGCAAGGTGCTCGAGGTCCCGGTCAAGCGAATTCTGATGGGAACGCCGGCTGAGAACGCCGCCAGCCGCGAATCGTTGGCCAACCCGGCGGCCCTTGACGTGTTCGTGGAGATGGCGGGGGAGTAGCGCCAGGCTGAGTACTCACGCTCTTCTGAGGTTCCGCTGGCTCGGTTGCAACCAGGGTTGATCAGAAGCCTCACGCCATGGGGGCCGCACGGCCCCCATGGGCGCTCCGATCATGGCGCCCCGGACCCGCCGGAGCTACCGGTCCGTCCGCCGGCGTTCCCGGGGCTGCATACTGATTCTCGGCGCGGGGTAGCCGCGTATCAGGCAAGGCCCGGCTCTTACGGTCCTCTCATCCACTTCTGAAGGGTTTCTCATAGGCGGGTGGTTTAGTGGGCGGTAGTGAGCCCGATGCACGTGAGCAGGAGAATCCGAACATGAGCCGATTGAGCCGAATACTTCCGATCTTGGCTGGCGCCGTCGCCGGAGGCGTCATCGCCCTCGCCGTCGCGGGCGGCAGCTCGACCACCCACTCAGTGACCACAACGGTCGTCCAACCGTCGGGTTCCGCTTCGATTCCCACATCCTTCTCCGCCAACCGCGGCCTGAGCGTGAACCAGATCTACCGCCAGGCCAGTCCAGGGGTCGTCGACATCATCGTCACCTCTCAGAGCAACAGCGGCACGTCTGGATTGTTTGGGGGCGGATCCCCGCAAACGCAGGGCGAGGGCGCTGGTGTCGTCTACGACAAGAAGGGCGACATCCTCACCGACGAGCACGTCGTTGCCAACGCGACGTCGGTCAAGGTCAAGTTTCAGGACGGGCACACCGCGACCGCCAAGGTGCTCGGCACCGATCCGTCCACCGACGTCGGCGTTATCCAGGTCAACGCCCCGGCGTCCGAGCTGCACCCAATTCCGTTTGCCGACTCCTCGGCCGCCCAGGTGGGCGATCCGGTGGTCGCGATCGGCAGCCCGTTCAGCCTGCCTGAAACGACTACCACCGGTATCGTCAGCGCCGTCGGTCGGAGCATCACCGCGCCGAACAACTACACGATCACCGCGGCCATCCAGACCGACGCGGCGATCAACCCCG